>CAZGGT010000239.1:0-7941 GCA_964525335.1 uncultured Nitratifractor sp.
TCCAGGACCGCGGAGCCCTCCAGGAGCAGCACCCATTCGTCCTCCTCCTGGTCGTACTCCACCGGATCGGGAGTCTCGGAGCTGACGATCCGCAGGATCCGCACGGAGGGATGCTCCAGCAGAGCGTCGAAGGATTCGCCGGTAGCGGGGATCTCGTACTCGTAGAAGTTCATTGGTGTGTTTTCAGCCATGGGAGTTTACACGCAGGGTTTTTGATTCTCTAAGGGTTGCATAGTCGAGAGCGCTCTGAATATCTTCCCGAGTCAACTGGGGAAAATCCTCCAAGATTTCAGGAACTTCCATTCCCGATGACAGCATCTCCAAAATATCGTCGATAGTGATTCTCAATCCCCGAATACAGGGTTTTCCACTTCGTTTCCCAACGTGAATCGTCACGCGTTTCATAAAAATGCCCTTCCAACATTATGACTCGAACAGAGGCGGCAAAGCCGCCCACCAGCGACCAACGACCAATGACAAATTCAAAAACTCATACTCATCGCATCGATCTCCGCCCAGCTCATTTCCCGCTTTCTTCCTTCCCGGCAGCGGAGGATGTGCTCGATGTAGCGGGCGAAGAGGTCGGTTTCGATGTTGACCCGGGTTCCGACCTGGTACTCCCGGAAGAGGGTGTTCTCCACCGTGTGGGGGATGATGGTGAGGCGGAACCAGTCGTCGCCCACTTCGTTGACGGTGAGGCTCACCCCGTCGATGGCGATGGAGCCTTTGGGGACGATGTAGGGGATCTGCTCCGGGTCCACGGCGAAGATGTACTCCGTGGCGTTCTCCCCCCTTTCGATCCGGCGCAGGGTGCCGACGGTGTCGACGTGTCCCTGGACGATGTGCCCCTCGAAGCGGTCTCCCATTCGCATGGCGGGCTCCAGGTGGACCCGGCCCCGGAGCTTTTCGGGAGGGACGACGCGCCGGGTCTCGTCGGCGGCTTCGACCCGGAACCCGTCGGGGGTCCGCTCCGTGACCGTGAGGCAGACCCCGTTGACGGCGATGGAGTCGCCGATCTGCGGTCGCAGGGAGGAGCGGATGCTCAGGTGGTGGTCGCGGTCGGCGGTGACGGTGCCGATCTCGCGGATCAGTCCGGTGAACACGGGGGAGCTCCTTTGGCTATAATTCGTTCAAATTATAGCCAAAGGAGAGTGGGGAGTAAGACGTGGGGAGTGGGAAGTTCTTTCGGAAGTCCATCCGAATCTTTTCACTCTTCACCTTTCACTTTTCACTTTCATAAAAACGGAGTTTTTATGAATTATGACGTCATCGTCATCGGCGGGGGGCATGCGGGGATCGAGGCGGCCCTGGCCGCGGCGCGGATGGGGGCGCGGACCCTCATGATCACGATCTTGGCCGAGCAGATCGGGGCCAGCAGCTGCAACCCGGCCATCGGCGGCCTGGCCAAGGGACACCTGGTCAAGGAGATCGACGCCCTGGGGGGCGAGATGGGGCTCTGCACCGACGCCACGGGGCTGCAGTGGCGGCTGCTCAACTCCTCCAAGGGCCCCGCGGTCCGGGGGAGCCGGGCCCAGATCGACATGGACCGCTACCGTATCTATATGCGGGACGTCTGCCTCCATACGCCGAACCTGGAGGTCCGCCAGGAGATGGTGGAGGGGCTGCTCATGGAGGAGGGGGCGGTCCGGGGGGTGGAGACCCAGCTGGGCAACCGCTACGAAGCCTCCCGGGTCATCATCGCCGCGGGGACCTTCCTGGGCGGGCTGATCCACATCGGCGAAAAGACCCAGCGGGCGGGGCGGCAGGGGGAGTTCGCCTCCCTGACCCTGGCGGAGCAGCTGCGGGCGATGGGCTTCGAGATCGGCCGGCTCAAGACCGGGACCTGCGCCCGGATCGCCGGGGAGAGCATCGACTTTTCGGTGATGGAGGAGCAGCCGGGCGACGAACGGCCCATTCCCTTCTCCTTCCGGACCGACCGGGAGCGCTTCGCCCCCGAGCAGCTCCCCTGCTGGGTCACCTACACCACCGAAGAAACCCACCGGATCATCGAGAGCAACTTCCACCGCGCCCCCCTCTTCAGCGGGCAGATCGAAGGGGTCGGCCCCCGCTACTGCCCCAGCATCGAAGACAAGATCGACCGCTTTCGGGATCGCCCCCGCCACCAGGTCTTCGTCGAGCCCCAGACCCGGGAGGCCAACGAGTTCTATCTCAACGGCCTGAGCACCTCCCTCCCCACCGACGTGCAGGAGGCGATGATCCGCTCCATCCCCGGCCTGGAGCGGGCCCGGATCGTCCGCTACGGCTACGCCATCGAGTACGACTACATCCAGCCCACGGAGCTGAAGCACACCCTGGAGTCCAAGAAGATCGCCGGCCTCTACTGGGCGGGGCAGGTCAACGGCACCACCGGCTACGAAGAGGCGGCGGCCCAGGGGCTCATGGCGGGGATCAACGCCGTCCTGGCCCTCCGGGGAGAGGAGCCCTTCGTCCTGGGGCGGGACGAAGCCTACATCGGGGTGCTCATCGACGACCTGGTGACCAAGGGGACCAACGAACCCTACCGGATGTTCACCTCCCGGGCGGAGTACCGTCTCCTGCTGCGGGAGGACAACGCCCACCTGCGCCTGAGCCGTTATGGGGTGAAGTACGGCCTGCTGGATCGGAAATTCGGCGAAAAGGTGGCCGCCCTCAAGGCCGAAATCGACGAAGCCCTGGCCTGGCTGCGAAGCCACCACGCCACCCCCACCAGGGAATTCGTCGCCCGCCTCGAGGCGATGGGGGAGCAGAAGATCAACGACAAGACCGCCTGGATCGACGTGCTGGCGAGGATCGCCGAGCCGAGCCGGGAGAAGCTCCTGGCCCTGCTGCCGGAGTTCGCCCGCTACAGCGACGAAGCCCTGGAGCAGATCCTCATCGAGGCCAAATACTACCGCTACATCGAGAAACAGCGGCAGCAGATCGAGCGGATGGAGCAGATGCACGGCGTGGCGATCCCCGAGGGCTTCGACTACCGGAAGGTCCGGGGCCTCAGCAACGAGATCGTGGAGAAGCTGGAGAAGGCGACGCCCCCGACCCTCTTCGAAGCCTCCCGGATCAGCGGAATCACCCCGGCGGCGGTGGAGATCCTCCACGTCTACATCAAAATGAGCGAAAAGGGAAAAGTGTGATCTACCTCTATGCCTACACCAACCACCGGGCCGACCTGGAGAGCCTGCGTCGCATGGGGGCCCTCTGGGAGATCCTCCGGGAGGCGGGGATCGAAGCGGAGCTCCTGGTCAACGACTACCGGGCCCAGCTGGCGGGCCGGGAGCTTGGGCTTCCCCCGGCCACGACCATCGAGACCGTCATGGACATCGACGCCGTGGCGGAGTATGGCGATACCGTCGTCATCGATTCGCCGGAAGATGCCGGGGAGCGGATGGAGCGCTACGTGGAGCGTTTCGGGCGGGTGCTTCGTGTGTGTCCGGGAGGCGGGGAGAGCGCCTACGGGGAGCGGGTGGTCGACCCCTTCGCCCCGGAGACGATCCTCTACCGGAGCTACGGAGGCGGGGAAGGCGGAGAGGGGACCCTCCTGCTCTACGGCGACAGCGACGCCTCCAAAGAGCTGCTCTCCGCTTCGGAACGCTTCGCCGGGCGGGGCTGGGACCTCTACTGGGGACACTATTTCTATGTCAAATACGAAGAGTCGCTGGCCGAGCGTTTCGCCCGGATCCGGGAGAGCGAGGAGTATCCGGAACTCTTCGGTGACTACCGGCGGATCCTTACCGCCATGCCCCAGAGCGCGCTGGAGGCCGCGGCGGCGGGGGTGGAGCTCCTCTATCTGCGCAGAGAGGGGAGGGAGCGGGAGGCGGAGATCTTGCGGAATCTCGGAATTCCTGTCCGGCCCTGGGAAGAACTGGCGGAGGCACCGGAGGAGACGGCACAATGTGCGGCGAGCGTATCGGATCTCCCCCGGGTCGATGCGAAGCGTTGGCTGGAGCTGATCGGGGGCTGAGAACGAAGAGCTTTTGGTCCGGTTTTTTTCGTCGGCACGAGGAGATCCGGGGAAAATTTGTCCGAAACTTAAACGCTTCCACATCCGATAAAAATCAATTCCGAGCTGTTGCAAATCTTCCCATTTCGGAAAAAAGCGGCGTTTTTCAGGGTGTTCATTGAGTTTCATCAATGGATTTTTATTCGATCGGGCCTATAATTAACCGTTTCAATCTTCCAACAAAGGACGCACAATGAGCGACAGAAGAGACTTCTTTGGCAAAGCGCTCGGTGCTTTTGCCGGATTGGGAGCCCTGGGGGCTCTCTATGCGGCGAAGCGCACCTGGGATCCGCTGCCGAGTGTCAAGGCGGCCGGATACACGACCATCGATCTGAGCCAGGCCCAGGAGAACGTACTCTATACGGAGATGTGGCGGGGTAAGCCGATCTTCGTCCTGAAAGTACCCAAAAAGGACAAGAAGGCTTACGACGATCCGCGTTTGATCAAAGTAGGGGGTGAGAAGTTCTTCATCGCCATCGGGCTCTGTACCCACCTGGGATGTATTCCCGCCTATTATCCCGATCAGTACAAGTTCATCTGTGCCTGCCACGGTGGACAGTTCAACGCGGCCGGCGAGGTGCTCAAAGCACCTCCGCCGAGCCCCCTGGTCATTCCTCCCTTCAAGGTGGAGGGTAAGAAGGTGGTTCTGGGTGAGACGAGCCCGGAGTACGAGAAGCTCAAAGAAGCTGGCTTAGTGTCTTAAGGAGAGAGTATGGCACATTTTGATCCCAATGCACGACCGTTTTCGCACAAGTGGCTGGATGAGCGGCTCGCGATCGACACCCTGAAGCGGGTCCTCTCCACCGAGTACTGGATTCCCAAAAACATCAACTTCCTCTGGGCGATGGGGATGATTCTCGCCGCTACGTTCGGCGTTCTGCTCATCAGCGGTATTTTCCTGCTGATGTACTACATTCCTGACACCAAGCTGGCTTTTGACAGCGTCAACCACACCATCATGGGTGAGGTGGGCTACGGATGGCTCTGGCGGCATATGCACGGTGTCGCCGCTTCCGTCGTCTTCCTCATCATTTACATCCACATGTTCGTCGGGATCTACTACGGCTCCTACAAGCGGGGCCGGGAGCTGATCTGGCTCTCCGGAATGCTGCTCTTCGTCAGCTTCTCCGCAGAAGCCTTCTCCGGCTACATGCTCCCCTGGGGACAGATGAGCTACTGGGCGGGAATGGTTATCACCAACCTCTTCAGCCTCGGTTCTCTCGATCTGCAGGGACTGGTGGAGTGGATCCGTGGTGACTACGTCCCCGGTCAGGCCTTCCTGGGACGCTTCTTCATGCTGCACGTCCTGCTGATGCCTCTGATCATCATGGCCCTGATCGTCCTGCACTTCGGAACCCTGCGGATCCCCCACGTCAACAACCAGGACGGTGAGGAGATCGACTTCGAAGCCGAGGCCGAGAAGTGGAAAGCCGGAAAGCGCAAAGAGTCCAAGGTGATTCCTTTCAACCCCGTCTTCCTCAGTAAAGACGTCTTTGTCATGGGAATCTATTTCATCTTCTACTTCTACCTGGTCTTCTACCACTTCGAGTTCGCGATGGATCCGGTCAACTTCGATCCCGCCGATCCCCTGAAGACCCCGCCGCACATCTATCCCGAGTGGTACTTCCTCTGGAGTTACGAGATTCTGCGGCCCTTCCCCAAAGATCCCGGTCTGCTCGCCTTCGGCTTCGCCCAGGTGATCTTCTTCCTTTTGCCTTTCCTGGATCGCAGCCCCAACGTGGCTCCCGCCAGCCGGCGCAAGCCTTTCCGCTGCTGGTTCTGGATCCTGCTGGTCGATATGATCGTCCTGACCATCATGGGGAAAGTGCCTCCGATCGGCATCTATACCACCATCGGTACGATCGCTGCCTGGGTCTTTATCCTGCTCTGGGTGGCCCTGCCGTTCATCACCAAAATGGAAAAACCTATTAGGGGGGCAAAATGAAAGAATTGAAGATTTTAGCGGTCGTCGTCTTTTTCACCCTGGTGACCTACTGGGGAGTGGAGCCGTACGCCCATTCGGTCATGCACAAGCATGTGGAGTTCAAAAACTTCAAATATGAGGACCTCAAGCCGATCACGGCCAAGGGTGATCCGGCCAAGGGACAGGCCCTGGCGGCCGCCTGTGCGGGATGTCACTCCATCAAAGCGGCCAAGATGCCCGCTCCCATGGATCCCGTCACCGCGTCGGCGACCTATGGGGTCAATCCCCCCGATCTGAGCCTGGCGGGCAAGCTGCTGGATGCCAAATATCTGGCTCATTTCCTGAAGGATCCCACCCATACGGCGCTGGTGGCCCACAAGTTCAAGAACAAGCCCTATCCGATGCCTCCCATGGCGACGGACGATCAGAGCGCCGCGGACCTGGTGGCATACTTCAAGTCTATCGCTCCCAAAGAGGTGACGCCCAAAGAAGCCTACGAGTTCGCCTGCGGACGCTGCCACGAGATGCGTTATGCCAAGTGGACCCAGATCGGCGAAGAGCCCAAGACCAAGCCCAACATCCAGACCAAGATGGATGAGAAGAAGCTCGAGTTCGAGCAGAAGCTGGCCAAGTACAAAGACCATCTCGTCAAGTACATGGGCAAACTTCCCCCCGATCTGAGCATCATTGTCCGGGCCCGGAGCGAGGAGTTCCTCAAGACTTTCGTCGAGGATCCCCAGGCTCAGCTCCCCGGAACGGCGATGCCCCGTGTCGGTCTGAACAAAGAGGGGTACGAGCTGGTCTTCAAGCGCCTCGAAGAGGTGGGAGATCCCAGCAAGCCCAAGCGTGAAGCGGTCGGCCCCTGGGTCCTTGCCTACTTCTTCGTCTTTACCATCCTGGCCTATCTCTGGTACAAGTCCCAGTGGAAAGGTCTGAAGTAAAGAACTCTCTTTCCCGGGAGCGGCACGCCGCCGCCCCCGCCTCTTGATTTTTCTCATTCTCCTTTCAAGTTCTTTTGGATACCCTTCATTTCAGCTCGGACAATCCGGGATCGTGCATTTCAAATCCGGAACCTGCCGTAATGGGTTCCCATTCCATATGAAAAGAGTACCATGCTGATCGACGGACACGGACGCCAGGTCAACTATCTACGGGTTTCGGTGACGGAACGTTGCAACTTTCGCTGCCAGTACTGTATGCCCGAAAAACCCTTCAGCTGGGTTCCCCAGGAGAATCTCCTGAGTTTCGAGGATCTTTTCACATTCATTCGTTTGGCCATCGACGAGGGAGTGACCAAGATCCGGCTGACAGGGGGAGAGCCCCTCCTGCGCCACGATCTCGACCGTTTCGTGGCGATGATTCACGACTACAAGCCCGACATCGACCTGGCCCTGACCACCAACGGCTATCTGCTGCCCGAAACGGCGGAACGGCTCAAAAAGGCGGGTCTCAAGCGGATCAACATCTCCCTCGACTCCCTCAAGCCCGCCGTGGCCGCCCGGATCGCCCAGAAAAACGTCCTGGGAAAGGTCCTGGAGGGGATCGACAAGGCGCAGGAGGTAGGCCTGGGGGTCAAGATCAACATGGTGCCCCTCAAGGGAATCAACGACGACGAGATCCTGGACATCCTGGAGTTCTGCCGGGAGCGGGGGATCCGGGTCCGCTACATCGAATACATGGAAAACGCCCACGCCAACAGCGAGATCCGGGGGATGCACGGCAAGGAGATCCTGGAGCGGATCAAGGAACGCTACGCCATCCATCGCCTGGGCCGGGAAGGGGCCAGCCCCAGCTACAACTACAAGATCGAGGAGAACGGCTACATCTTCGGCCTCATCGATCCCCACAAACACGACTTCTGCGAGAGCTGCAACCGCATCCGCCTCACCGCCGAGGGGCATCTGATCCCCTGCCTCTATTTCGACGAAGCCCAGTCCATCGCCGAAGCGGTCCGGAAAGGAGATGTCCAGCAAGCGGCGGAGATCCTGGCCGACGTCCTGCGCAACAAACCCAAGGAGAACCG
>CAZGGT010000240.1:0-3588 GCA_964525335.1 uncultured Nitratifractor sp.
TTGATGCGTTTGAAAAGATTCTTGCCTTTGGGATTCCAGGTCCACCAGAGGTTGAGGGCGATCTCCCCCAGCCCCGAGATCTCCTCGGGAAGGCTGGGGAGTGCGAGGTTGGCGGAGGGGTCGTTGCCGGGCATCGCCATCTCCTAGCTCCAGTAGTACCGGGCCTCTTCGCCCAATTCCATTTCGATCTCCAGCAGCCGGTTGTATTTGGCGAGGCGCTCGCTACGGGAAGCCGAACCGCTCTTGAGCTGGCCGGTGCCCATCGCCACGGCGAAATCGGCGAGGAAGGTATCGGCCGTCTCGCCGGAGCGGTGCGAGAGGAAGGCCCGCCAACCGTGCTCGATGCAGAGGTTCACCGCATCCACCGTTTCGGTGACGGTCCCGATCTGGTTGAGTTTGATCAGCGAGGCGTTGGCGGCTTTCTCCCGGATACCCCGTTCGATGAATTTGACGTTGGTGACGAAGATGTCGTCGCCCACCACTTCGATCCTGTCGCCCAGCTCGGCGGTGAACCGGGCGAACCCTTCCCAATCCTCCTCGGCCAGGGGATCCTCCCACGAAACGATGGGGTATTTGTCCACCCACGCTTTGGCCAGTTCGATCAGGTCGTCGCTGGTCATCTCGCCCGCGCCCGACCATTTGAGGTCGTAGTGCCCCTTTTTGTCGGTGCTGAAGGAGGTGGCGGCACTGTCGAGGGCGATGGCAATCTCCTCGCCCGGCCGGTAGCCCGCCTTTTCGATCGCCGCCAGGATCAGCTCCATCGCCTCCTCGTTGCTTTTGAGGTTGGGGGCGAACCCGCCCTCGTCCCCGACGCTGGTGGCGTACCCTTTGGCCTCGAGGATCTTTTTGAGCGCATGGAAGGTCTCGGCCACGTACCGAAGGCCGTCGGCGAAAGTGGGCGCGCCCACCGGCACCGCCATGAACTCCTGGAAGTCCACGCTGTTGTCGGCGTGTTCGCCGCCATTGAGGATGTTCATCGCCGGTACGGGGATCCGCCGCGCCTCGGTGCCCCCCAGATAGCGGTAGAGCTCCGTTCCGTGGCTTTGCGCCGCCGCTTTGGCCACCGCCATCGAAACGCCCAGGATCGCGTTGGCCCCCAGGCGGCTCTTGTTCTCGGTACCGTCGAGCTCGATCATCGTACGGTCGATCTTCGCCTGCTCGGTGGCGTCGACGCCGATGAGCAGGGGCGCGATGATCTCGTTGACGTTGGCACACGCCTTGAGCACCCCTTTGCCGCCATAGCGGTCCGGATCGCCGTCGCGCAGTTCCACCGCTTCATACTCGCCCGTACTCGCACCCGAAGGCACCGAGGCACTGACCCGTGTCCCATCTTCCAGGGTCACGAAGACCCTTACCGTAGGATTCCCCCGCGAATCGAGGATCTCCATCGCGCGGATCCTTTCTATTTTGCCGCCTCCCATCCGCTTCTCCTTTTTTTAAACTTTTTATAAGGTAATTATAGACCATCGGATCATTACAGACCGTTTACCTTCGTAAATATCGAACAGGCTTCCCCCAGGAATTTTCAGGAAATTTTTGAAGATCCCACACCCGGAATACGGGAGATCCCTCATCCTTTTTGGATATCATAAGCATTCACGATCCCCGGTCCGCGGAATGGGGATGCGCATGAAAAAAAGAAAAACAAAACGCTCCGGAGTATCGACCGATGAACAAAAAATGGGTGGGCTTTATCCTCGGTATATTGCTGCCTCTCTGGCTCGCTGCCGCGACCGTCGATCCGAAACTGCTGGATGCCAACATCACCGTCTATCGGAATCTTCTGCATCGACTCGAGAAACAGCGCGGATCGGGCGACTCGCTCCAGCACTCTCTTCAGATGGCTCTGCTCCAGCAGCTTATCACTCTTGAGGAGCATCCACCCGGACACTCCCCGCTCTTCGAAACCCTTTTGGATCAGCGCCCCACGAACGTCGAAGAGTTCCGCCTCTTTTTCCGAAACCTCATGCGCGCCGCCGCCGAACTGGAAAAAACAAGGGAACGGATCGGAAGGTTCGACGAGGAGCTTCGGGTCCTGCGCAACGATCTCGCCAAACCCGAAAGCAAGAAACACAACCATCAGACGCTGGAACTCCAGTACATCTACACCTACCGTATGAAACGGCGACTCCAACAGCAGTTGCAGTCCATGGAAGCTTCTTTCGAAAAGCTTCCCTTGCACATTCTCTCCATTATCGAAAATGTCAATTATCCCGCCCAACCCATTCTCAAAGATCTCCGACAGACCGAGAACCGGCTCAAAAACCTCCAGCGCAGCGCCGAAGATCTGACCCTGGAAAAAGAGCGCCTCACCCTGCTGGGCAATGCCCAGGGACAGATCCTCCAACTCCAGAAAGGGATCGACAGCATTTCCCAGGCACGGCAGCAACTGTTGCGCCAAAAAGCCGGAGACCTGGCTCTGCTCTTCGCCCGGGCGCTCCGGAATCGGGACAAACGGGCTTTCTCCCTGGCCAAAGAGATCGAGACGACCCTCCGGGAACTGGGGTATTCGTCCGCCACGCTGACCCGCATCAGCGATCTGATTCTCTCGGTGAGCCGACATCGATTCGGGCTCGCCACGACCCTCCGCAGCGCCGCCGGTCAGGAGATCGACCATACCCTTCAGCTGCTTTGGAACCAGTTCAACGCCCCCATCTTCACCATCAACGGCACCCCCATCAGTCCCTTCAAGGTCCTGATCACCCTGCTGGTCTTCTCGCTGGGGATCTTCATCGGAATCCTCTACAAACGGCTTATCCGCAACTTTCGTTCCCACAACCTCACGGAGGCGACCCGCACCCTTCTTTCCAATATGGGCTACTACCTGATCGTCATCATCGCCTTCTTCGTAGCCCTTCACTTCCTGGGCATCAACCTCAGCTCCCTCGCTCTGGTGGCCGGTGCTCTCTCCGTGGGAATCGGTTTCGGCCTGCAGAACATCGTCTCCAACTTCATCTCCGGCATTATCCTGATGTTCGAGCGCAGCATCAAGATCGGGGATTACGTCGAATTGGACGAGACCCTCCGGGGCCGGGTCACCGACATCCGGATGCGCTCCATCACCATCACGACCAACGCCAACATCGACATCATCGTCCCCAACCAGGACCTGATCCAGAACCGGGTCATCAACTGGACCATGAACGACAAGATCCGCCGCTTCGAGATCCCCTTCGGCGTCGCCTACGGCACCGAGCCCTCCCGGGTCATCTCCACGGTCCTGGAGGCGGTAGGGCGCAGCGGCTACGAGGATATCTACACCTCCAACGAGCGCCAGACCCAGGTCATCATGACCGGGATGGGCGACAGCAGCGTCGATTTCATCCTCTTCGTCTGGATCAAGGGGCAAAAGACGCTCCAGCCCAAACGGACCACCTCCCGCTTCCTCATCCTCATCTACAACGCCCTCTACGACGCCGGCATCGAGATCCCCTTCCCGCAACGCGACCTCCATATCCGTTCCGTCGACGGCGCCATTCCCCTCGCCCTCCAACGAAAGGCCCACACCCCCGAAGAGGAGACGGCGGAGCATCCCCCCGGCTGGAACGAGTCCGATCCCGACGCCGAGACAGCCCCGGACTCCGTGAA
>CAZGGT010000241.1:0-4420 GCA_964525335.1 uncultured Nitratifractor sp.
GCGATGTATCCGATAATGTTTCCCTCGTTGTCGAATCTCGGTTTGATCCATACGATGACGAGATAGTACTTCCCGTCTTTGCGCATATTTTTGACGTATCCTTCCCAGTATTCGCCTCTTTTAATCGTTTCCCACATCTCCCTGAAGGCCGCCTTGGGCATATCGGGATGGCGGTTGATGCTGTGGGGAGATCCAATGAGTTCTTCCTTGGTATAGCCGGTCATCTCCCGGAACTTTCGATTGGCGTAGGTGATGATGCCGGCGGTGTCGGTCTCGGTGATCATGACGCCGCCGTCGAATTTGACCTCCTGGGCCACAGGGTCGGGTTTGCGGATCTCCTGACCCGTTTTGATGTTTTTGATGATTTTTCCCATTCTTCAGGCTCTCCGAATGATGCTGCGTTGCCGAGGGAAAACAGAGCGGAAATCGATGTCAGATCTCAGGGGAAGAAGACACCGGTCGGAACCAACCGGCGGCAGTCTGGCGATCTCCGGGAGACCCATGACTTTCCGTCCCTGTCTCGCGACAGGTTTGGCAACGAGTATCGTATAATGTCGATCGGTAATGTCGATCGGACGCAGAGCATAGCATGAAGGGACTTATTCCGGGATTAAGAAGAGTGATCGATTGGAGGGATGCCTTTTCCTATGCAGTCCCCGGAAGCACTCCGATTTTCGGGCTTTTTGAGGTTCCGGGATCATCTCCCGATTGCCCCGCTTCGCTTTGGGAGGGGTTCGATACAATTCCGGGAGAAAAAACTTTCTAAAAAGAAGGAATGCTTTGTCGATTCGCAAGAGAATTCTCGAGAGTCTGAACGAACGCTATCTGGTCATCGACGGGGCGATGGGGACCCAGATCCAGGACCTGAAGGTCCCCTCCGAGGCGTGGCTGGACGAGAAGGGGGAGAGCCAGGAGGGATGCAACGAGCTCCTCAACGCCACCGCCCCCGAGATCATCCGCCGCATCCACACCCGCTACGCCATGGCCGGGGCGGACCTGATCAAGACCAACACCTTCGGAGCCATGGACTGGGTCCTCGACGAATACGGCCTGGGGCACCGGGCCTACGAGCTGGCCCGCAGAGGAGCGGAGCTGGTGCGGGAGGTCTGCGACGAGTACGCCACCCCCGAGAAGCCCCGCTGGGTCCTGGGCTCCATCGGCCCGGGGACCAAGCTGCCGAGCCTGGGACACATCGATTACGAGGAGATGTTCGAGGGCTACCTGGAGACCGCCCGGGGGCTCATCGACGGGGGCTGCGACGTTTTCCTCCTGGAGACCTGCCAGGATCCGCTCCAGATCAAGGCGGCGCTCCACGCCTGCGAAGCGGCCAACGCTGAAAAGGCCGCCGCCCTCCCCATCATGGTCTCGGTCACCATCGAGCTCTCAGGCTCCATGCTCATCGGTACCGACGCGGCGACCATCGTGACGATCCTGGAGCCTTTCGAGATTCTCTCCCTGGGGTTCAACTGCGGCACCGGCCCCGACCAGGTCAAGAAGCACCTGCGCATCCTCTCCGAGCGCTGCCCCTTCCCCATCTCGGTCCACGCCAACGCCGGCCTGCCCCAGAACCGGGGGGGCTACACCTACTATCCCATGGGGCCCGAGGAGTTCGCCGCCAAGGAGCTGGAGTTCACGGAGTTCGACGGGGTGAGTTTCCTGGGGGGATGCTGCGGGACGACCCCCCAGCACATCCAGGCCCTGGTCCGGGCCCTGGAGGGGAAGAAACCCCGGCCGGTGACGGGATCGATCCCTCCTTCCATCGCGTCGCTTTTCGGGAGTGTGGAGCTTTTCCAGGAGCCCGCGCCCCTGCTCATCGGCGAGCGCTCCAACGCCACGGGCTCCAAGGCCTTCCGGGAGCTGATCCTGGCGGAGGATTACGAGGGGACCCTCAGCGTCGCCCAGGAGCAGGTGCGCGCCGGCGCCCACGCCCTGGATGTCAACGTGGAGTTCGCCGGGCGGGACGGGGCGAAGGATATGAAGGAGGTGATCGGCCTCTACAACCAGAAGATTCCCCTGCCTCTGATGCCCGACGCCACCAACGTCCATACCATGGAGACGGGGCTGCGGCGCATCGGCGGCCGTCCCATCATCAACTCCGCCAACCTCGAAGACGGCATCGAACGTTTCGACGCCATCTGCCGCCTGGCCAAAAAGTACGGAGCGGCCCTGGTGCTCCTGACCATCGACGAGGAGGGGATGGCCAAAACCGCCGAGCGCAAGGTGGCGGTGGCGGAGCGGATGATCGAGCGGGCCACCTCTCTCCACGGCCTGCGGATCGAGGAGCTGATCGTCGACGTCCTGACCTTCACCGTCGGGTCGGGAGACGAGGAGTACCGGGACGCGGCGGTGCAGACCCTGGAGGCGATCCGGGAGCTCCACCGCCGCCACCCCCGACTGGGGACCACCCTGGGGCTCTCCAACATCTCCTTCGGCCTGGCCCGCCACGCCCGGGTCTATCTCAACTCGGTCTTCCTCCACCACTGCGTCCAGGCGGGGCTGAGCTCGGTCATCATCAACGTCAAACACATCCTTCCCCTCTCCCGGATGAGCCCGGAGGATATCGCCGTCTGCGAAGAGCTCCTCTTCCACGCCGACGAAAACAGCCTTTTCCGCTTCATCGAGCACTTCAGCGAGAAGACCCTGGAGGAGGAGGGGGGCGACGAGGAGTTCGAGAAGCTTTCGACGGAGGAGAAGATCAAGAAGCTCCTGATGGACGGGGACCGGGAGCGGCTCATCCCTCTGGTGGAGGAGGCGCGCCACGAGCTGACGGCGGATCGGATCGTCAACGAGATCCTCATCGACGGGATGAAGGTGATCGGGGAGCTCTTCGGCAGCGGGCAGATGCAGCTGCCGTTCGTCCTCCAGAGCGCCGAGACCATGAAGGCGACGGTGGACTACCTCCAGCCCTACCTCACCAAACAGGAGAAGGAGAGCGACACCACCCTGGTGATCGGCACCGTCAAGGGAGACGTCCACGACGTGGGGAAGAACCTGGTGGACATCATCCTGAGCAACAACGGCTTCAAGGTCAAAAACCTCGGCATCAAGGTGGAGCTGGAGCAGTACCTGGAGAGCTGGAAGGAGGCGAAAGCCGACGCCATCGGCATGAGCGGGCTCCTGGTCAAATCGACCCAGGTGATGAAGGAGAACCTGGAGGCGATGGCGGCCAAGGGAATCACCGTGCCGGTGCTCCTGGGCGGGGCGGCCCTGACCCGGAGCTTCGTGGACGACTACTGCCGCCCCATCTACAAAGGGCCCATTTTCTACTGCCGCGACGCGTTCGACGGGGTGGTGGCCATGAGCCGGATCGAGGAGTGGAAGCGGGATCCGAGCCGTCCCCTGGACACCCGCCTGGCCGGCGACCAGACGGAGCGGGTCAAAAAGGAGAAGAAGGAGGTGGTGATCCCCCCCTTCGAGGAGATTCCAATGCCCCGCAAGGTGGAGATCCCCACCCCGCCCTTCTGGGGGAGGCGGGTCCTGGACAGCTCCAACCTCGACCGGGAGATGGTCTTCGATTGGGTCAACCGGCGCACCCTCTTCAAGATGCATTGGGGCTACAAGAGCAAGGGGATGGAGAAGGAGGCCTACCAAAAGCTCCTGGAGGAGAAGGTGATCCCCGCCTGGGAGCGGCTCAAGGAGACCTTCCTGCGGGAGGAGCTCTTCGAGCCGACGATCCTCTACGGCTACTATCCCTGCCGCAGCGACGACCAGGAGCTCTTCCTCTTCGCCCCGGAAGAGGGGTGGAACGTGGACGCCAACGCCAACCGGGAATCCCTGGAGGAGATCGTGGGCCGGGCGGTGGGGGTCTTCAATTTCCCCCGGCAGCGGCGCAAGCCCTACCGGGCCCTGAGCGACTTTTTCCGCCACGAGCGCCACGACGTGGTGGCCCTCACCTGCGTCAGCGCCGGGCCGAAGATCAGCGAGTACGAGCGGAGCTTCTACGAGAAGGGAGAGTACCTGGAGTACAACCTGATCCACGGCCTGGGGGTGGAACTGGCCGAAGCCCTGGCGGAGGTGGCCCACAAGCAGATCCGCCTCGACCTGAACATCGCCAACGAGGACGAGGGGCAGACCCTGAGGGATGTGCGGATGAACCGCTACCGGGGCGCCCGCTACAGCTTCGGCTATGCCGCCTGCCCCGACCTGGAGCAGAGCCGGGTGATCTTCGACCTGCTAAAGCCCGAAGAGTTCGGCATCACCCTGAGCGAAACCTTCCAGATCCACCCGGAGCAGAGCACCACGGCCATCGTCGTGCACCACCCCGAGGCGACGTATTACGCTGTTTGATAGTCGATAGTCGATAGTCGATAGTCGTTAGTCGTTAGTCGTTAGTCGTTAGTCGTTAGTCGTTAGTCGTTAGTCGTTAGTCGTTAGTCGTTAGTTCTTGGCGGATAAACTTTGTCGAGCGATATCAGCTCTC
>CAZGGT010000242.1:0-1948 GCA_964525335.1 uncultured Nitratifractor sp.
GGCGACCCAGACCATTCCGACCCCCATGTTGAAGGTGCGGAACATCTCCTCTTCCTCCACGTAGCGTCCCATGAAGTCGAAGATCGGCAGGATGCGGATCCGCTCCTTTTCCACCACGGCCCGGACCCCTTCGGGGAGGACCCGGGGAAGGTTCTCCACGATCCCGCCGCCGGTGATGTGGGCCAGGGCGACGATCCGATCCTTCATCGCCTTGAACTCCCGCACGTAGATCCGGGTCGGCTCCAGCAGCGTCTCGATCAGGGGGCGCCCTTCGAAATCATCCTCCAGACGCATCCCCAGCTTGTCGAAAAAGAGTTTGCGCACCAGGGAATAGCCGTTGGAGTGGACCCCGGAGCTGGGCAGGGCCAGGAGGATCTGACCCGGTCGGACATGGGCCAGCCGGTCCATCTCGCTCCGCTCGGCGATCCCGACGGCGAAGCCCGCCAGGTCGAAATCCTTCTCGCCATACATTCCCGGCATCTCCGCCGTCTCGCCGCCGATCAGAGCGCATTCGCCGCGGCGGCACCCCTCGGCGATCCCGGCCACCACCTGCCGCGCCTCGGCGGGAACCAGCCGTCCCGTGGCGTAGTAGTCGAGGAAGAACATCGGGGTTCCGAAGTTGCAGATGAGGTCGTTGACGCACATCGCCACCAGGTCGATTCCCACCGTGTCGAGCTTCCCGCTCTCGATGGCCAGCTTGAGCTTGGTGCCGACTCCGTCGGTGGCCGAGAGGAGCACCGGCTCCCGGTAGCCCGAGGGAAGGGCGTAGGCCCCGGCGAAGGAGCCGATCCCCCCGATCACATGCTCGTCAAAGGTGGACTTCACGTCGGCTTTGATCGCCTCGACGAAGTCGTTGCCCGCATCGATATCGACCCCGGCGTCCCGGTAACTGACCTTCGCTCCGCTCATGCCCGTTTCTCCTTCTTCATCTCGTCACAGGAAGGCAGAAACTGCCGGAGGAAATCGAGGGAGGGGCACCAGCCCGTGAAGCCCCCGATCAACAGCAGGATGATGAGGGCCAGCTGCACCAGAAAAGCAATCTGGGGCTGGGTGGCCGCCAGGCCCATGGTAATGCCCAGGATGATGGCGATGATGATTCTTTGCATACGCTCCGCACACACGATGACGACTCCTTGTAGATAGGGGATGGATGGAAGATTATAGCGAAGCTATCCGTTGAGCTTTCTGCCCAACTTCGCCTCCACGGAAGCTTTCTTTCGATTCAGGCGTCCCACGGGGCCTTTGCGGTAGTCGATTTTGACCACGCTGTAGATGCGGTTGCAATCGACTTCCAGCTCGGCGTAGGCCCGTTCGATGAGAGCGAAGATCTCGCTCACCGTCTCCGCTTCGATGATGGTCCCCATGGGGGTGAGCTGGTAGGGAAGGCCGCTGCGGTCGACGAGATCAAGGACCCGGGCGACGAAGGCTGACTTGGACTCGGTCTGATCCGTGGGAAACATGGCAAACTCGACAAGAGCGGACATGGAGACTCCTTTGCGGTGATCTTTTGCGGGGTATAATGCCATATGGGATGTAAAAGATTTATGGCCGGCGTTGCCGGCCGTTATTGGTCATTGGTTATTGGTTATTGGGAGAGTCGCCAAAGGCGACTCTTTAACAAAGAAAGCGTTGCAAAGCAACGCCATCCAAAACTTTTCACTTTTCACTTTTCGTTTTTCACCTTCCGGCCAAAGGCCGGAACCGCTTTTCACTTTTCACTCTCCGGCTTCAAGCCGGAGCCGCTTTTCACTTCAGCATGGAGCGACGCTCCATGCTGATCGTCGGCTCCGGAGCGGCGGGGATGGCAGCGGCGATCACGGCGGCGCGGCGGGGGGCGCGGGTGAGGCTGCTGGAGCGCAACGACGAAGCGGGAAAAAAGATCCGCGTCAGCGGGAACGGGCGCTGCAACATCGGCAACCGCCGGATCCGGCCCGAACGCTACCACAGC
>CAZGGT010000243.1:0-2620 GCA_964525335.1 uncultured Nitratifractor sp.
CCATCGCCATCCTGCGCAAAAACGGAGAGGTCGAAGTGCTCCGGCGTTTCGGCTACGAGGAGTTCAGGGACCGTCTGGGCTGAAGATCAGAAGCGGCTTCCCCTCCCGCTTCAAGAGAAGCCTTCCCTTCTCGATCTCCCAGCTCTCCACCTCCTCCAGCCGCCTGCGGAACCGCGTCTCCATCCCCATCTCCGGACAGGCCCTCATAGTCGACGGCCCCTGGCGGAAACGGATGCGCGACCCGTAACGTTCATACGCGCCGCTCAGCCCGTTGCATCCTGCATTCCCTTCGAAACGCCCTCCCTCCAACCGCATCCAGAGATTGTCCGGCACCGCCATCCTCAAATAGCCGAAACTTACCAGCCGCCAGCGCGTCCCCTCCAGCTGCGGCTCCGCTGCTCCGGCCACCGCCATCAAAGGTACCGTCCCAAGCATCCCCAGGAAAAATTCCCTTCTCGTCATCATTCCACCTTACCCATATTTTATAATATGACCCGTTCAGCTCTCAGCTCTCCAACATAATACAGCTCATAAACCTCCCGTCACATCCCCCCTCCTTCCGGTAGGAGAAGAAACGGTCGGATTCGCAGGCGGTGCAGACGGGACTCGTCTCGATATGCTCCTCCCTCACTCCCGCCTCAAGAAGCTGAAGACGGTTGACCGCTTTGAGATCCAGAAAAGAGCGATCTCCTTTCCCCGAACGAAGCGCTCCTCCCACTCCCCTGAAATGCTCCGCCACTTCCGGTCCCACTTCGTAACAGCAGGGACCGATGGAGGGGCCGATGGCCGCCAAAATCTCCCCGGAACGGCTGCCGTAACGATCCTCCATCCGCCGGACCGTCCGAGCCACGATCCCCAGCCGGCTCCCCTGCCAGCCCGCATGGACGGCTCCCACGACCCGACGCACCGGATCGAAGAGCAGGATCGGCACACAGTCGGCGGTCAGGATCGTCAGCACCACCCCCGGCAGATCGGTCAGCAGCGCGTCGGCCCGGATCCCCTCTTCCAGCCGTTCCCAGCCGTGACCCCGAAGCTCCTCGACATGATGGATCGCGTCGCCATGAACCTGCAGCACCGAGACGAAACGCGCCCCGGGACCAAACCATGCCTCCAGTTCCCTCCGGTTGGCCAGCACCGCCTCCGCCTCCTGACCCGTATGCAGAGCCAGGGAGAAATCCAGCGGCCGGGAGGGATCCCGCAGGCTCACGCCGTGGCGCAGTCCCTCCTGGCCGTTCAAGAGACGATACTCCAGCATCTTCGCCATGAAACTCCCCTCACTTTTCTCTGATATAATAGCGCAAACTTTGGCGAAGAGAGGCCCATGGATCTGGACTGGAAAGAGGTATCCAACTACTTTCGAACCCTCCCGAAAAACTTCGACTATCTCTTGATTCTCCAGATCATCCCCCTGTTGGTGATTTCGTCGATCCTGGTCAAAGAGATCAACCCGGCCCTTTTCACCAAGCAGATGATCTACTACGTCGTCGGGGCCATCGGCTTCCTCGTCGCCGTCTTCATCCCCTGGCAAAAGATCCTCTGGTGGTTCGCCCCCGTCAGCTATGTCCTCAATCTCCTGCTCCTCGTCGCCGTGGAGTTCGTGGGCAAGACCATCCTGGGGGCCAAACGCTGGATCCAGATCCCCGGCATCGGCCTGACGATCCAGCCCTCGGAATTTATCAAGATCAGCGTCGTCCTGATGCTCGCCTGGCTCATCCACCGCAATCCTCCCCCCAAGGAGGGCTACGGCTTTCTTCAGTTCGCCAAACTCTCGGTCGTCATTCTCATCCCCTTCCTCCTCATCGCCAAAGAACCCGACCTGGGGACCGCCCTGGTCCTGCTCATGACCGGCTACGGGATTCTCTTCCTCGTCGGCGTACGCTGGCGGGTCTGGATCACCATCGCCATCATCGCCGGAATCTCCGCCCCCATCCTCTACGACCATCTCCACGACTATCAGAAGAAACGCATTTCGGACTTCCTTGGCAAACCCAGCTACCACGTCCAGCAGGCCCTCATCGCCATCGGCTCCGGCGGACTGGAAGGCAAGCCCAAGGAGGAGGCGACCCAAACCCAGCTCAAGTTTCTCCCCATCTCCTCCAGCGACTTCATCTTCGCCTACCTGGGAGAGCGTTTCGGGTACAAAGGAATGCTGGCCGTCATCACCCTCTACATTCTGCTGATCATCCACCTCCTGGTGCTCTCGAAGATCTACGACAAGGATTACCTCATCAAATCGGTAGCCGGCGGCCTGGCCTTTCTGATCTTCATCTACATGAACGTCAACATGTACATGATCATCGGCATGGCCCCGGTGGTGGGGGTCCCGCTGCCGATGTTCAGCCACGGCGGAACCTCCTTCATCATCTTTGCGATCTTCTTCGGAATCCTGATCAATCTCATTGCCTTCAAACGCTATTTCCAGTATAATTCCGACGCGAAAATCACCCTGCTGGAAAAAGATCCCCTGAAAAAAGTAGGCAAAGAGGATCTCTATCTTCCCAAAAGCCTCCGGGAAAAACAACAGCAGAAAAACTCCTCCTAGAGGGTCTTTAGCTCAGTTGGTTAGAGCTCCCGGCTCATAACCGGGCGGTCCCGGGTTCGAGTCCCGGAGGACCCACCA
>CAZGGT010000244.1:0-3338 GCA_964525335.1 uncultured Nitratifractor sp.
GCGATGCGGTAGCCCTTGCCCGCCAGGGAGCGGACCGCCACGGCGCTGGCGGAGCGGATGTCGGCGCTCTTGATGGAGTCGGCCCCCACGTAGAGCCGCCGCTTCTCCGGCAGCAGGCAGACCTCGTCCTGCTCCCCTTCAAAGCCCGCTTCCTTGAGGAGCTCCTTGTCGGGGTCGACGAAACGCTGGTCGAAGTTTTTGTTGACGACGATGACGATCTCGATGTCGGCGTCGATTTCGCTGAGGAGTTTTTCATAAAATTTTATTGCTTTCATGGTGGATCCTTTCAAGATTTTAGTCGCAAGTCACAAGTCGTAAGTCTCAAGTTATGAGGGTAAATTTCAGGTGTCGGAGTTGGTGATCAGGCTTTTTTTGAGCCCTCCGATCATTCGGTTGAGCTGGGTGACTTCGTCGATCCATTGCTTCCCTTTTTCCCGCTCGATCCCTTCGGCGATGTTGCTGGGGATCGAAAGGCCGGAGCGGGTGATCTGATCTCTGAAGCCGAAATCCTTGCATTCCCGGAAATAGAGATAGAGGGTACTGCTCAGGGCAGCCGCTCTTTTCCAGACTTCAAGGTTTTCACATTTCATACCTAATCCTTCTGTCAACTTGCGTCTTGAGGGGCGCAGGCCCGTGCTTGCGACTGTGCGGAGCACATTACGCTCCGTGCTGCGCATCGCGCTATTCGGCGCCTCCGAAATCCAAGAGCTCTTTCGCCTGGATCATATCCTTGTCGCCTCGGCCGGAGAGGTTGACGAGGATGAGTTTGCCCCGGATCGCTTCGGGGTCCATTTTGCGGAGGTAGGCGATGGCGTGGGAGCTTTCGAAGGCGGGGATGATCCCCTCCTTTTGGCTGAGCCAGACGAAGGCGTCGAGGGCTTCCCGGTCGGTGATGTGGTCGTAGGTGACCTTGCCCAGCTCTTTGAGGTAGGCGTGTTCGGGGCCGATGCCGGGGTAGTCGAGGCCGGCGCTGATGGAGTGGGCTTCCAGGATCTGGCCGTCCTCGTCCTGGAGGAGGTAGCTCATCTGGCCGTGGAGCACGCCGGGGGATCCTTTGGCGAGGCTGGCGCCGTGCTTGGAGTCGAGGCCCAGGCCCCCCGCCTCGATGCCGACGCATTCGACCCCCTCCTCGTCGAGGAAGTGGTTGAAGATGCCGATGGCGTTGGAGCCGCCGCCGATGCAGGCGACCACGGTGTCGGGGAGGCGCCCCTCGGCTTCCAGCAGCTGGCGCTTGGCCTCCCAGCCGATGATGCTCTGGATGTCCCGGATCATCATGGGATAGGGGTGGGGGCCCGCCACGGTGCCGATGACGTAGAAGGTGTCCCGGGCGTGGGTGACCCAGTGGCGGATGGCGTCGTTCATGGCGTCCTTGAGGGTGCGGGAGCCGCTCCGGACGGCGTGGACCTTCGCCCCCAGGAGCTTCATCCGGAAGACGTTGAGCTCCTGGCGGGCCACATCCTTGGCTCCCATGAAGATCTCGCACTCCAGGCCGAAGAGGGCGGCGACGGTGGCGGTGGCGACCCCGTGCTGCCCCGCCCCGGTCTCGGCGATGATCTTTTTCTTGCCCAGCTTTTTGGCCAGGATCGCCTGGGCGACGGTGTGGTTGATCTTGTGGGCGCCGGTGTGGTTGAGGTCTTCGCGCTTGAGGTAGACCCGGGCCCCCAGCTCCTCCGAGAGGTTGGCGGCGTGGTAGAGGGCGCTGGGGCGGCCGACGTAATTGCGGTAGTAGTAGTCCACCTCCCGCCAGAACCCGGGGTCGAAGCGGACCGCTTCGTAGTCCTTTTTGAGGGACTCCAGGACCGGCATGAGGGTCTCGGGGACGTAGCGGCCGCCGAAGATGCCGAAGTGGCCCAGCTCGTCGGGGTCGAAGGGGGAAGGGGTCGGAATGTAAAACTCGTATGTCTGGCTCATGGAATCTCTTGTCGCTTGGGATACAGGTTGACGCGATTATAGCGAAACGGGAGGGAGATTCAGCGTTGTGCCCGTGTCCGACGCTTGCGGCGCATCCGCTCCCACGCTTTGCGGTAGAGGCGGAGGCGGGCCCGTTCGGCCTTGATCCGGGAGATGTTGGCCAGGTGCTCGGCGTAGGTCCGGGCGAAATCGTGGGTGCCGTAGATGTTCTGGACGAAATAGAGGGCGTCGGTTTTCGCCGGGTCGAGGGCGGCGCGGAGGGCCGCTTCGGTGACGCTGCCGAGGGGTTCGGGAGGGAGTCCCTTGAATTTGTAGGTGTTGAAACGGCTGGTATCCCGGCGGATCCGCTCGGGGGTGACGGTCCGGTGGGAGTAGGGGCCGTAGTTGAGGGTGGCGTCGATCTGGAGTTTGATGCCCCGACGAAGGCGGTTGACGATCACCGCGGCGATCCGGGGCATCTCCTCTTCGTGCCAGCTCTCCCGCTGGATGATGGAGGCGATGATGAGGTAGCGTTTGAAGGCGGCGGGATCGTAGCTTCCCAGGTATTTCCGGGAGAGCGCTTCGAACCGTTGCTCGCTTCGTTCCGTCAGGTAGGCCATGGCGGGGCCCGGGGTGAGGCGGTAGGGGAGTCGGTAGAAACCGGCGAGGATTCCCCCGTCGATGTAGGGGCTGTAATGAAAATACTCTTCGAAGAGATCGGTGGGCGACAGGCGGGTCTGACGGGAAAACTGTCGGATAAAGTCGTCGAGGCTGTCTCCGCTGTACATGACGACCCGGCGGGTTTTCTCCCGGGGCAGATCGTTGATCCGCCGGAAAAATTCCACCAAAGAGACGGGGGATTTGAGGCGGATCCATCCGGGGCGGATTTTGTCGGGAAAGAGCAGAAAACGATCGGAGATCCAGAGGGGCAATCCCTGGCGCCGTAGCGAATGGAAAATCGTCGCATGATCGCCCCGGGGAATGTGTACCAGCTGTGGCAAAACCCCTTGACGGGTCATGCCGCGGAGGGAGGCGGGATTGGGGGGGAGAACCCGATGTTCCGGTGTCGGCCTCTCCCCGGATGAAGAGGATTTGCCGGAGCGTGGAATGTTGTGTGGAGGAGAGGGTGCAGCGGGCCGTTTCGTCGGAGTGTGCGGCGGCCGGACCGCTGGGGAGAGAGGTTCCACGGCCCGGCGGTCGAGGAGATGGATCCACCAGGGAATGGTCAGGAGGAGAAACAGGATCATGATACCGACACTGACCAGGATCTTTTGCCTCATCGCATACTACTCCCCTCGTTCTTGCCCCAATTATAGCTTTTTCGATATTCCTTTTTTTGACTCCGGTCCATCTGTTGGATATAATCGCGGCAAACTCTTCGGGTCCACCTCCCGAATCAAAGGATCTTATGTGAGAGGAAAAGTCTGGAAATTCGGCGACAACGTCGA
>CAZGGT010000245.1:0-2264 GCA_964525335.1 uncultured Nitratifractor sp.
ACGGGTGGAGTGAACAAGAGGGAAATGTCACCCTACGTGGAAAGCTTCACCTGGAGGGGAATGTCAGCTATCCTATGGATCTGATGCTGGTAAAACGCGGCAACGGAAAATTGGTTCTCGATCGCCTGCACGTCGGCCCCAGGACATTACAGCTGCATACGCAGAATCTTCCGTTCGATATTTTTCCTGGGACTATGGAGAAGAAACATTGAATTTCCGGGAGTAGGGACCGAAGGAAAAAGCGTTAAAAATCCGGTCGATCAGAAATCCTGAATACGTTGTGTCGAAGAAGTTTGGATTTATGAAGAGCTCATTTTATGGGTGGTGCGGACGAGAGGACTTGAACCTCCACGGGATTGCTCCCACTAGAACCTGAATCTAGCGCGTCTACCAATTCCGCCACGTCCGCATTGAAGAATCAATGCTTCGTCGCATTTGATGGGCAGAATTATACACGGGAAAGCTTAAAGAAAAATTGAATCCCCGGGCAGCCTCAGGCAGTCTTGGGAAAAATTTCCCCGGCTCGATCGGGGAGAGGTTCTTATAGTATAATTTTGGACTTTTGAAAACGGAAGGAATCGGAAGATGCAGGTAGACCCGGAGCTCATCGGTCATATGGCCAACCCCAACAACTACGGAAGCATGGAGGAACCCGACGCCATCGGAATCGGGGAGAATCCCGAAAACGGCGAGAAAGTAATCATCTACCTGAAGGTGGAGGAGGAGAACGGAATCCCCAGGATCGAGGAGATCCGCTTCCAGGCGATCGCCTGCATGACCACCGTGGTGGCGGGTTCCATCATCACCAAAGAGGCGGAGAAGATCGACTTTCCCACCGCCGAGGAGCTCATCGCCGTGACCCTCGGGATGCTGGAGAACTACCCGCCCGAGGAGGCGGCCTGTTCGGAGATGGTGGCCGTGGCCCTCAAGGCGGCGATGGATACTTACGAAGCGAAAAAGAGCGACCCGGAGATTCCCGCCATTGTCTACAAGATCGAGCAGAGCTGTACTCCCGAGCCGATCCCCAATCCCCTGGAAACGAAGGAGAACGCATGAAGACCCTGCTGGTACGGACCCACGAAGCGTGGCTGGCGACCCTGATGGCCGCCCTGATGAGCAAGAAGACGGAGAACAAGCGGGTGCTGACGGAGTTTTCCGACATCCTCTGGCGCCACTTCACCTGGATCGAGCACGACCTGATCGTCCGGGGCGTCGACTACGATTACGACCGGGAGAATATCCCGATCAAGGTCGAGCGCCTGGGCGTCCTCGTCGCCGACATCGTCCGGCGGATGAACGACCTGGAGATGCTGCTGGTGCGCTGCGAGGACGAAGCGCTCAAGGACCGAATCCGCACCGACCTGGAGTACATGCGCTACGCTTTGGGCAAGCTGGAGGACGAGGAGGTGACGGCCTTCGACATGCACCGCACCTACCGCGACATCGAGCTGGACAAGGAGGCGACCGACGCCCTGACGCTCTTTCTCTTCGAGGAGAGCTACAAGGAGTACGAGCTGATCATGATCTACAACTACCTCCAGGCCCACAGCGACGACGCCTTTCTCAACCGGATCTTCCAGATCCTCATCGACGAGAGCTTCTTCCACCTGCGGAGCTTCGGGGAGATGATGGCGGAGATGGGGATCCTGGGGGTGCCCCGGGTGATCCACCAGAGCCTCTACAAGGTCAGCGACATCGAGAAGTTCCTCCTCGACGGGATCGAGGAGGAGATCGCCGCCAAGGAGCAGTGCAAGGAGCTCTCCGACGCCGTCGCTTCCAAAAGCGACGAGTTGGCGAAGTTTTTCGACTTCATCAACTACCAGGAGAACTACCACATCGAGTTGATGCGCGAGGCGGTGGAGCATTTCCGTAAAAAGCAGGCCGATGGGTAGGCGACCTCTCAGCTCCGCCGCTTCCGCGCTCTTCGGCAGATTCGCCGGCAGGCGCTTCTCCCCGGGCATCCAGCGAACGATCAACCGCGGCTATGTCCGCCTCATGGGGCTGGAGATGGGGGAGTTCAAGCCCCCCGAGAGCTATCCGACCCTCAACGCCCTCTTTACCCGGGGCCTGGAGCGCCCCCGGGGCTTCGATCCCGATCCGGCGGTGGTCATCTCTCCCTGCGACGCCCTGATCAGCGACTACGGCACCGTCAGGGCGGGAGAGGCCCACCAGATCAAGGGAATGGCCTACAGCGTCGCCGGGCTGCTGACCGAAGCCTACGCCAAAGAGGCGGAGGGGCTGGAGGGCGGCCCCTACGCCAACTT
>CAZGGT010000246.1:0-15001 GCA_964525335.1 uncultured Nitratifractor sp.
ACGGGTGGAGTGAACAAGAGGGAAATGTCACCCTACGTGGAAAGCTTCACCTGGAGGGGAATGTCAGCTATCCTATGGATCTGATGCTGGTAAAACGCGGCAACGGAAAATTGGTTCTCGATCGCCTGCACGTCGGCCCCAAGTGCCTGGAACTTCATTCGGAGGAGTTTCCCTTCGCGAGAGAGGAGGGACGAAGAATTTCCAAAGAAAAAGGCGTTCAGAAATCTGTGATAAAATCGCGTAGAAATCAAGAAGATAAAAGGAAATAGTTTTCATGAAACTCAAGCAAAAGAGAAATGCATTTACCTTGGTGGAACTGTTGGTCGTTATCGTCATTATCGCTTTGCTCTCATCGTTGGTCGCTCCCAAGCTTTTCGGCAAGCTCGACAGTGCGAAAGTCAAGACCGCCTATGCCCAGATGCAGATGCTCTCTCAGGCCCTCGACAGTTTTCGACTCGATACAGGGCACTATCCCACCACCGAGCAGGGATTGCCCATTCTCTGGACCAAGACTTCCGAGGTGAAAAATTGGGACGGTCCCTATCTTCCCAAACCGGTCAAAGCCGATCCCTGGGGCAATCCCTACCATTACAGGCAGCCTGGCAAAAATGGCAATCCCTACGACCTTTACAGTCTGGGAGCTGATGGCAAAGAGGGGGGGACCGGCGATGCGAAAGATCTCTCCGTGTGGGAATAGATGCGGCGTTTCGAGACGATCCTGATCGAGCGGGGGTCCTGTAGCCGGGAAGATATCGAGCAGGCCCGGGAGATTCAGGAGGAATATGGCGGGCACATCGGTAACATCCTTCTGAACCTGGGGGCGATTACCGAACATGCCTACATCAGCGCGTTCGCCGAACAGTTCGACTTGGATCTCTTCGCTGAGTTCGAAGGAGAGCCGGAGCGAATCCATTTTTCTGATGTCAATCAGGATTTCTTCTCTCTCAATGAACTCTATCCGATTGCGATGGATGAAACAACCCTCTCCATCGTCACCCACGATCCCCTCAAAAGTTCCGCGTTCGCCCAGCTTGGTGCGATTTCCGGTCGGAAGATTCGGATCTATCTCGCTACGGAGGAGGAACTGCGCAAGATCCGTGAGCTTTACGAACGGGATGAGGAAGAGGACGAAGACCTTTTCGAGGATGAAGTGGATCGTCTCAAAGAACTTGCATCCGAAGCTCCCGTAATCAAATTGGTCAACAACATCTTTGCCAAAGCGGTGGCCATGGGGGTCTCCGATATCCACTTCGAGTCGTACAAGCAAGGAATCAAGGTACGGTTTCGCATCGATGGGGTTCTCAAGGTCGTCGATACGATTCCCGCCAAACTCAAGCAGGCGGTCACCGCCCGTCTGAAACTGATCTCCAAAATGAATATCTCCGAAAACCGCCTGCCCCAGGATGGACGGATCGGGATGAAAATTTCCTCTCAGGAGATCGATATACGTTCTTCTTCGGTTCCTACCGCGTTTGGAGAGAGTTTCGTTCTCCGCCTTCTGGGCAACGAGTCGGTCAATCTGAATCTTGACGAAATGGGGTTCCATTCCGAGAATCTCACCCGGCTCAAACGCATGCTGCGTCGCCCCAACGGTATCATCCTCACCACCGGACCTACGGGAAGCGGAAAGACCTCGACCCTTTATGCCGCGCTCAACTACATCTACAGTGAAGAGATCAAGATCATCACCGTCGAGGATCCGGTGGAGTATCAGCTGGAAGATATTAGCCAGATCCAGGTCAAGCCGGCCATCAATTATACGTTCGCCAATGCCCTGCGCTCCATTCTGCGGCAGGATCCCGATGTCATCATGATCGGAGAAATTCGGGATGCGGAGACGGCCCAGATTGCCATTCAATCTGCACTGACGGGCCACCTGGTCCTCTCCACCCTTCACACCAACTCCGCCATTGGAGCGGTTTCTCGGCTTTTGGATATGGGGATGGAGTATTTTCTTCTCAAATCCTCCATCATCGGTCTGATGGCCCAGCGCCTGGCCCGGCGCCTCTGCGACGAATGCAAAGAGCCCATCGAGCCGACTCCTCAGGAGAAAAAACTCTATCGGATGGAAGAACTCCGGCCCCATCTTGAAGGCCCGTATCGTCCCTGCCGACCTGTGGGATGCAAAGCCTGCAATTTCACCGGATATAAGGGCAGGATTCCCATCATGGAGATCATCGATTTCGACGAGCGGCTCATTGCCGAGCTGGATCGCAACCGGGACTTCAAGGATATCCGTGCATTGGGATACCGTACCCTCCAGGATGACGGGGTCATCAAGTTTATGGAGGGACATATTTCTCTGGATGAAGTACTGAGGCTGAGCTGATGGAATCCTTGTTCGAATATGAAGCCCTGGTGCCCAGCGGAGAAAAGGTCAAGAACACGTTCAAAGGGAGTCGAGAAGACTTTGAGCGGATGCTCGCCAAAAAGCAGTTGACTCTCCTCTCGGTCCGGGAAAAAAAGGAGAAGATCGATACCTCCCGCTTTACTCAGGATGATTTCCTCGGTTTTGTCGAAGAACTCTATTATCTCAGCAAATCGGGGATGCCCATCGATTTGGCCCTGAAGATGTTGGCAAAGACCACGAAAAAGGAGGCCTATCGTCGGATTCTCAAGTCGATCCTCGATCGGATCAAGGGCGGAGAGCAACTCTCCGTGGCGATCCAAAAAGCGATGGAAGAGGAAGGGGTGAGGGTGGATTCCCTGGCCATCGGTTTCATCGCTACCTCGGAAGAGGTGGGCAATCTTTCCGACGGCCTCCATCAACTTTTCGAGTATTTGACGTTTCAGAAAAAGATCCGCTCTGATGTGAAACAGGCACTCTCCTACCCGCTTTTTCTGGTGGGAATGAGCGTGGTGGTTTCTTTTTTGATCTTCTTTCTGATCATTCCCCGCTTCTCTTCGATTTTTTCTCCCGAAGAGTTTGAAAAGCTTCCGGCTCTCTCCTATGCGATCCTCTCCACGGGGCGTTATCTCAGTGCCCATATGAAAGAGGCGCTGACGATCATCGGGGGAATGGTTCTGTTGGTGGTCCTCCTGCTCAAACGTTTCCCCATCCCCTGGATGAGCGTACTTTATCGGATTCCCAGGCTCTCCCAGATCATTGTCGACCTTCAGCTTACCATCGTCTATCGGGCCTTGAGTACCATGCTTTCGGGAGGGCTGGAACTGGATCGGGCCCTTAAGCAGCTCCAGAGGGTCCAGCTCCTTCCGGAACTCCAGGACCTGCTCAAGACCACCCTCTACGAGATCAAACGGGGGCAGAAACTCAGCGAAGTCTTTGCACAGAGTACCCTGATCCCCGCCAGCGATATCGCCCTGCTGAGCGTCGGAGAGAACAGCGCCTCTCTGGATAAGGTTTTCTATTCCCTTTCGGTCCGTCACGAGGATATTTTCAGCGAAAATGTCAAAAAACTTCTGGCGATTCTGGAGCCGGCGGTGATTGTGGCATTGGGAATATTCATTGCGGTGATCGTCGTTGCGATCATGATGGCGGTGATGAGTATGACCGATATCGCGGGGTGACGATAATGCGCGGGGCTTTTACTCTGATTGAACTCCTGGTGGTTCTGGTGATCGTGACCCTGGTCATGGGAGTCGTGATCCCCCGGGGGGCCAAAATGCTTTCGGGATATCAGCGGACGACAGCCCGATTGAAATCGGAGGAGAACCTCTCTCGGATGCGGGCTCGGGCTTTTCTGGAGTTGCACGAATACAATGTGACGGTGGACGGGATCCGTTACCGTTGTACGATGGAAGGGATCGCCATTGACCAGAGCCATGATTACGATTGAAGTTCTGATTGCCTTGCTGATCCTCTTTTTGGTGATCACCACTTCTTCTCTGACCATCAAACATCTTTTTTTTATCCAGCGCCAGCAGCGCCATCACGAAGAGCGCTATGCCGCGCTACTCTCGATCCGAGATCGTCTTGAGATCGAAGGGCTTTGTCGGAGCCGTCCGGAGATGGAGGGGGAGTGGGACGGCTTCCACTACCGGGCTGTCTGTAGTCTTCTGAAGGAGTTGCGCAGCTTCCAGTATGCAGACGAAGATACCGGACACCCCGAAGGGAACACCGGTCGCTGGCTTGTGCGCCTCTATCGGGTCGATCTCACACTGGGACGGGCGGGGCGGGTCTACCCCTATCACTACGAGAAAAGCGTGGCGATCGACACCCTCGGGGGAGCCGCACCGTGAGACGGGCCTTCACCCTGGTGGAGATGCTGGTGGCGGTGGTCCTCCTCTCCCTGCTGATCGGTGTAGCGGTTTTTTCATTCCGCCTGCAACTCATCGCCGTCCACAAGGCTCGGACAGAAGGGTTGCGCAGCGCCATTACCGCTTCGGAGATCCACGAGATCCTGGAATCGATCAAGCACTACGCCGTCCAACGTTACGATACTTTGAATCAGCCGATTCCCCGGAGTTGGCACGAGTTGTTCCGGGGTGAGGCCGACCGAATGCGTTTCGTCACCACCCATCCGCTTTTTCTCCGGGGAGATGTCCTGGCGCAGCTCTCCTGCGAAGGAACTACGCTTCGCTATACCGAAGCGCCCCTCTATGGTTCTATGGATTTTCTCCGCCCCGATTTTCCCAAAAAAATACGAAGCTACACATTATTGAGGGATCTGAAAGCGTGCCGGTTCCGTTACGTCGACCGGCTTGGAGGTATTCATGATGCCTTTGTCGACCTGATTCCCCGGGCGGTCTGGATCTCGGTGGAACGGGAGAACGCTCCCCGGGAGTATTTCGTGACGGTCAAGAGCGACAACAACCTCACGGCCGATGTCATTTCAGGGTTGCACGAGCAATGAGACGGACCCGGCCGGCCTTCGCTCTGGCGATCGTCCTCTGGATCGTCGCCGCCCTTTTGCTGGGGGTCGCTTTTCTCTCCGCTCTCACCCGACACAACTTGGAGCTCACCCGGAAGCTGGACGACAAGCTCCAGGCGCGCCTGCTTGCCCAAAGTGTCGTGGAAGATCTGAAGTATTACATTCTTACCTCCCGTTTCGACAACATTTCCCTTCTGGGAGATCTGAACGTCTCGGGATTCCGATTCCCGGAACGGATCGTTCTCGACGGCAGGAATTATCAAATGGGTACGGTACGATTCTCCCTGAGGGATCTCTCCTCGGGGATCGATGTTTTCTATCCCGACAGCGCCTTCATCAGCCGTCTGCTGGCATCTCCCCGTGAACGGACCCTCCGCTATACGATCCGGGATTCGATCCTCGACTGGACCGATCGGGACAATTTCGTTCGCCTCAACGGGGCGGAGCGCGCCTACTACGAGTTGACCCTTCATCGTCCCTATGGCCCCCGCAACGATCTGGGAATTCAGAGTGTCGATGAGCTGCGCTTGATTCGCGGGGTACGGGATATCGATCCCGCACGCTGGGGCCGCTTGAAACATTACTTCTACGCCAAGGATCGGGGAACCCGCTACAATTTGGCTCTTTTTGACGAAACATTGTTGGCGGCACTTCTGAATTTGAACTTTTTGCAAGCCCACGATCTCGAACGTTATCGCAAGACGGATTTTGACAAATACATCACTTACATCTCTGGACTCAAAGATTTCGATGAAACTATCATGGGCTTCGCTCTCTCCTTTTCCATTCGGATCGAGGTGGAGGCAAGGCAGGGGGCGGCCCGTTCCCGGATCGTCACGACGGTGGATTTTCACGGATTCAGCGGACGGATCATCACCTATGGATACCGGAGCTACTGAGGCATGATATGGATGCGATCAAGGGGAACCTCGTCCGAGTTGGATAAAATATGCCTTTGGAAATGAACCGAGCCGGCAGGGCGGAAGAAGGAGCGGCGTGATATTCGAGATCTTGGAGCGGTACGGGATCGTGCAGGTGCTCCCGATGGACGGGATTTTTTTCGAGTCGAAGCCGCTTCCCGCCGGCGTCAAGCTCAGTTCCGAAATGATCCGGCTCAACTACATCCGCCTCTCGCCTCTCCGAGAGGTGAAGATCCTCTCCTATCACTCCCGCAGCCGTCTCTATCTTTGGTTCGTTCCGCCCGAGCTGATCCGGGCCCGGATTCCTATTCCCGAAAATTTCCTCCTCTACCTGGGAGTGGAAAAACAGGACGGAATTTACCGGGTGGCTGGGGATTCCCCCTGGGCTTTTGTGGTGGAGGAAGGAGAGCTGAGGAGCACGTTCCCGCTTCATGATCCGATGGCCCTGAGGGTCACGATGGAAGAATACGATCTTCGGGAGTTTCGGGAGATCGATCGGCAGGAGCGGGAGCGGCTTTTGCGCCTGGGGCGAAGCCGGCTGCGTCCGGCGGACCTGGCGCAGTTCGTCGATCTGAAGATCTCCCGGGAGCGGCTGCTTCCCACCCTGATCGAGCGAGGGACCTATCCCCTGCTGGGAGTCCTCGCCCTCTACGCCTTCGTCAGCTACATCCAGGGAGAGCGGATGCAGTCCGAATTGGAACAGCTCAGCACCCGGTATCGGGTTCTCAAAGAGCAGAATGCTCCCCTCAAAAAGAAGATTCGGGCCTACAACCGTCAGGTGCGTTTCCTGGAGGAATTTGCCGACCGGGAGCTGGCAGGTATCGATCCCATGCAACTGCTATACGATCTGATCGGTCTGATCCGTCCGGGGGAGGATACCCGTTTTACCAATCTCCAGGTGGGATCCGGAGAGATACGGCTTTCGCTGGAGAGCGGGGAGGATCCGGTCACCTATCTCAATCGTCTCAATCACCTCGGATATCTTCGCAATGTGGTAATCCATTCCAGCAGAAAACTGCGCAAAAGCAACAAGAAGATTTATACATATCTGATGGAGGCGGCGTTCCAAAAGAAAGACGGACAAAGGAAGGTTCCATGAAATACAGTCAGCTTAAATTACTGGCCTTGCTCATCGGACTGGTACTGTTTGTCAACTACCGCAACTACCTGATGCCCGATCGGGAGCGTCTGGGAAGGGAGATCGCTTTGCTCCAGGCCAAAATCGAGCGGGAGAAGAAGCTCAATGCCTCCCACATTCCACCGGAAAGACTTCGCTTGCCTTGGCTGGACTTTTTTTATGACGGAACGCGGTTCAACTATTCCCAGGCCATGGGAGATCTACAGAAAACGATCCAGTCGGTTGCCGGATCCTGTAAAATCGAGCGACTCACCTGGGCGCAGGTTCCCGCCAAGGCGGAACGGTATGATCGACTTCGGATGAATTTCTATCTGCGGTGTACGCCGGCAGAGTTTTTTGCCTTTACCGATCGCCTGAGAATGCGGGGTAGATTGATCCGATACGATGGGCTTCGGATCGTTCCGACCCGAAAGCGTCGGGATCTTCAAATCGCAGGACGCATAATCGCCTACAGGATTCACGATGTCCGTTAAAAAGCTTTGGCTGGGGTACGCTATAATACTCGTGATGACGGTGTGGATCGCCTATTGGAGAGGGGAGAAAGGGCAGGAGCTCGTTACGCTGCCCAAAAGTGTGCGGACCCTTGATGCCTCTCCGTTCGAACGGTGGACCCGCCGCTTCGAACTCAATGCGACTATGGCTAAACAAGTGATGAGAGAATGGGGAATCGTGATTCCGAAACGATCCCGAAACAAAGCTCCCGTATCTTCGAAGAAGAACAAAGAAGCTTCCGAAAACCGCATCGAAATTCTCCGGAAAGGCCGCACGATCTGTCGGGGGAAAACCCAGTGCTATCGGCTGTTGGGTTTTTTCAGTCGGGAAGGCCGGGGCTATGCCTCGTTTTATGCCAAAGGACGCAAGCCTTCGATTCTCGGCGTGGAGATCAACGAAAGCCTCCCGGGTATGCCCGATCTGTACCTCCGGGAAGCGGAGCCGGGGCGGGTCGTCGTAGCCGAACGCAACGGCACCCGTGCCTGGATTTTCGGATTTTTCGATGTAAACCAGAGCAAATACCGACCAAAGGAGATCAATGTCTCGGATATTCAATAGCCTTCTTCCTCTGCTGATGATTCTGCTGTTGGCAGGCTGTGCCCAGCAGGGGGAGGGACCTGATTTGATGAACCTGGACGATGCACGGTTCGACGCGGGTCGCAACGGCAATCTTCACCTCACCAAAGAGTATCGGGTTCCCAATGAAAACGGCAAGGGTTTTCATCGCCAATATGCATACGAAAAGATCCCGGGGTTTGAAGAGGAGGGTGGAAACCGAATCTCGATTCGCAATCGGGCCAAACCGGAAATCTCCGTCAGCGGTGACAAGGTCAAAATTTCCGTGGAATCGATTCCCATCAATCAATTTATCGATCTCGCATTCGGCAAAGTCTTCAAGCTCAACTACAGCGTCGATCCCTCCGTCAAAAAGATGACCACCCCCATTACCCTCAATATGCAAAAGCCCGAAAAGGCTTCCCAAGTTTATGAGGTAGTCAAAAAGATTCTCGCTTTCCATGGCGTGGGGCTCTCGGAGAAGGGCGGGGTGGTCTTCATCCGGAAGATCAAAAAGAAAGGGGCTCCCCAACGGGTCGATGAGATGTATATCTCCTACGGCCGTTCCCTTCCTTCCTACATCCGGGATGACCAGGACGTGATGCTTTTCGTTCCCTATTACTACATCAATCCCCACCAGACCGTCAATATCCTGCGTCAGGCGGGGATCAGCGATGTGAAGTTCTACTACTACATCGACGGGATTCAGACCATGGTGGGCAGGGCGGAAGAGATTCGCAAAGCTCTGCGCCTCGTCGATATGCTCGACCGCCCTTTCCTCCAGGGGCTCACCTCCTACCTGGTCAATCTCGACAACATCGACGTTAATTACTTTACCAAGAAGCTTAAAAAGATTATGGCTCTCAACGGGATCAACGTCGTCGACAGTCCTTCGAAAGGAGGGATCGTCCTCTATCCCATCCGGGAGCTCAACGCAGTCTACGTCATCACTCCCAAAAAATCCTGGCTCAAAATGGTCCTCTACTGGAAAAAACGCCTCGACCGTCTCAGCGATATCAAAGACGAGCCCCGGGTTTACGTCTATCATGTCCGCTATCGAAAAGCCGATGATCTGGCCAAAGCGGTAAACCAGATCCTGGGGCTTTCCGTGACCCACCGTACGAGTGCGGTGTTTAAAAGCTCCCAGGCGGGGGGCAAAAGTGTCCAAGCCTCCAAGGAGATCGATCTCCCCAACGCCCCCCTGATCGAAGCGGTCAACTACACTCCCACCGTTACGGCGGACCTGGAGACCAATACCCTGATCTTCAAGCTCACCCCCCAGCACTACAAAAAGCTCCTTCCGTATTTGCGACAGCTCGACAAGCTTCCTCTCCAGACTCTGGTGGAGGTGACGGTGGCGGAGGTCTCCCTCACCGATACGTTCAAGTTGGGCTTCGAGTATGCCATTCGCAACTACGATCTCGGACTCTCCAAGGATATGCTCAATATCAATGTCGGCGGGGGCGGACTGGGAATCATCTTTCGGGGAAACAACATCGATGCCACCATCGATGCCTTCGCCAAGAAGGAGCTCCTCAACATCATCTCCCGGCCCAAGATCCTGATCCTCAACAATCAGACCGGCAAGATCAATGTCGGGACCCAGGTTCCCGTTATCACCAGCGAAACTTCGGCGCCGGATCTGGGAGGGGGAGGGAACGGTCAGCCCACTATCAACCGCAACATCACCTACCGCACCACGGGAATCACACTGGGGATGACCCCGACGATCAACTCCAACGGCGTCGTCACCATGAACATCTCCATCGACCTTTCGGAGGCCCAGATCAACGACACCTCCAAGATCGACTCGCCGATGATCATCAACCGCACCCTCAATACCGCCGCGGTGATTCGCAGCGGCGACACGATCCTGATCGGTGGGCTCATCTCCCAAAACAGAAGCAAAGGCAAAAGCGGAGTCCCGGGTCTCATGAATATCCCGCTCCTCGGAGACCTCTTTACCAGCAAAAGCGACAAAGTCTCCAAGACCGAGTTGATCATGCTGATCCGTCCTACGATCATCACATCCTCTCGGCAGATGCGCGAGGCGACCTGGCGTTACAAAACCCTCTTGCGCCAGCTCAATGCATTATTTTAACTTAAGGGTATAGAGGTTATAATGTCCATGCGAATTGATTCGGGATGGATCGGTTCAATAAAACAAAACAAGGAGGATAGCAATGGCTATCAACAAAATCAAAATGTCTGCGATTGCAGCGATGGTAACGATCGGTGGGATTGCCACTGCGGGTCAGCTGGTAGTGCATGATGACGCAGGAGTCGTCGCTCAGGAACTCGTGACGAACAACGAGATTAACAATACGACCATCAAAACACATGCTGAGTACATTCCCACACTGAATGCAGGTGTGATCGACGGCAAACTGGTCATCGAGATCCCCGGTGGACGATTCAATGCCGCCAACGCCAACAACGTCTATGTCTACAATGCCGACACGAACCGCACGGTGGCCGGTAACGCACAGCTGGCCGGTGTCAACAAGCAGAAGCTGATTCTCGATATCAACGACACGATCAACGACCATGATCACCTCTATCTGGAAGACCAGACCGTGACCGGCGGTACGATCGACGAGAATGGATCTTTGGTCGTTGACTTCCCTGCCAACATGACTAGTGTCAAAATGATTATGTCTCTGGTGGACAATAACGACAACACCAAAGATATCTCCAATTATGCGGATTTCGTTGACGTTGTGCAGGAGTGGACATACACTATCGATCAGAAGTTCAGTGGAATGATCGATGCATCGACTGGATTTAAGTGGTTCTACAATTCATGGAAAGATGATGCTATCATCAAGATTGAGAAGAACGCAAACGTCGTTAGGAGCGCTGGAATGCCCACAATCGGTCAGATCGTATATGCTGACAACAACGTAAGTGGAGCTGGTTTGATGAGAGCGATTAAGCCCAATGGAACTGCGCTTGTTCCCACAATCTCTGTCGCAGGTGGACAGTATCTGATGGAAGTCAATGCAACGCTTGGGAAAGGTCTTTTTGATTGGAGATATGTTCCCACTGGCAATGATGAGATCAAAAAGAGTACCTTCCAGACCGATTTCAAAGTCATGAAGTATGCCAACAACGCCAACATCGGTGTGCACGAAATCTTCAAAAAGGCCGACTTCGGTAAGTGGGATATCTATGGCTATAATGCGCAGATCCCCGGTGTCATGGCTGTCAAGGGCTCCTTTGAGACCAATCTCAAATTTACCAACAGAAGCAGTCTGGATTGCAACATCTATTTCACGCTGATCGATCAGGCGGGTACCAGCGTCAAAGTCGACTCGGTCAACGATGGAATTGCAATGATCAACGCAAATGAGACCAAGCAGTACAAAGCCAGTGATCTCATCAAGATCGCTGAGGGCAAAAATGCCAACTTCATGGGTGACAAATCGATTTCCGTCGAGGTTGTCATTCCCACGAATCCCAGCGCTGTGTACGGATTTGCATCCTTCAAAAACCTCAAGCTCGGTCAGTTCAAAGACCTCCCCATCTACAACAACAGCAAAAATAGCTATTAATGGGAGCTTCCGCTCTATCGTCTGCATCGAATATGCAGGCGGGGCGGGTTTTTAAAGGGTAAGAGAATGAAAAAGTCTCTATTTCTTATGACGGCTTTTCCTTTCTTGATGAATGCCGGAGTCGATCATTACAGATTAAGTTTCGACGCGAACCGTTCAAAATGCACCCTGACATTAAACGGAAAGAAAATTGACCTCTTCGACAAGAGATTCAAAATTACCGCTCCAAAAACTCCTTATACCTGCTATTCGATAAGAAAAGAGCAGTACAACGACTGTGTCATAAGCAAAAAAGAAAATCTCTCTGCGTTCATTTTTGCTTATGGTACCTATCCGAATACGAATCTCGTCATAGCCTTCAAAACACCGACGAAGGATACGAAGGGAGTTGTGGAGCTAGAATGCACAAAGTCCCTGAAAAAGATCGGCGTTGCTGAAAAAGACTAAGGTCTTTGGTGTCGGATTTCATAAAACCGGCACAAAAAGCCTGAAGAAGGCGCTGGAAATACTCGGATATAAAGTGACGGGTCCGAACGATACGAAAGCGGACTATACGGAAGACGGCTTGGAGTTCGAACGATATCTCGAAATCATAGAAAAGTATGATGCTTTTCAGGACAATCCCTGGCCGTTGTTCTACAGAGAAATCTACACCCACTTTCCCCATGCAAAGTTCATTCTTACGGTAAGAGATGCGGAACAGTGGATCAAAAGCGTCGTAGATTATTTCGGCCAAAAGCAAACTCCTATGAGACGCTATATATACGGTGCTTTTGCGGGTTCTCCCGTCGGGAACGAATCCCATTATCTCCAAAGATACTTACGCCACAATGATGAAGTAAAGACATTTTTTCACGGGAAAGAGAACTTCCTGTTGATGGACATTACAAAGGGAGATGGTTGGGAATCTTTATGCCCGTTTTTGGGAAAAGAAATCCCCGATACTCCTTTCCCTTATGAGAACGGTAGGCGAAACGTCATACCCGAACAAATAAGTCATTTGAAAACTTTCGAACAAACGGAATCTTGAATTGAACATACGATTTTGGAATTTACGATATTTTTTAAGAAACCCGGAACGATCTAAACAGAGCTTGCATCGATCCGGCAATACGATTCCGAAGTCACTTTCTTTGGATCGTTGCTTCGTAAGTTTTCTCGTAGATGATCTTCCTCTGCATTATTATCAGGCGGAGCTTCTTCTTTTTTCCATAGAGAATAATACGAACATCAAACGCGAGCACCTACTCGTTCATTGCACTTCCAGGGTTCAGAGGGACTTTCTTGTTTTTTTGGAGAGACAGGGAATTTCCTATCGCATTATCGATCCCTATCTTGACGGGAAATATTGCAACAAACTCACTCAGCTTTCAGCGTACAGGGGACTTCCTGCCAGCAATATCGACGGAGTACTCCTCCTGGATGTGGATATGTTTTTTCTTTCCGATCCGATTGTCCCTGACAAACACAGCTTCTCTGCCAAGCCTGTAGATGCTCCGAATCCTTCACTCTCTACCCTGAGAAGAATCTATGATGCAGCAGGTTTGAAATATCCCGATCTGATCGATACGGATTGGTCGATCGGAGAGGGAAAAACGTTCGCCAACAATTTCAACGGTGGTTTCTATTATATCCCTTCGAACATGGTCCGGGATGTGGATCATTCGTGGCGTAAATGGGCAGAGTGGTTATATAACAGGAAGAATCTTTTTGAAGACCCTCGACAGGCGATTCATATCGATCAGGTTGCAATGGCTCTTACATTGAGCGAAAAACAGATCACCCCCGTGGCTCTTTCCACGAACGAAAATTATCCGCTCCACCAAGATCGGGTTCAGCTCAAATATTATGATTCAAGCAGGGAACCCACACTATTGCATTATCACCGATGTTTGACTCCATTCGGTTCACTTGATCCTTGTACGTCTGATGATTTTGGGGTACGTGCGGCTAACGAAGCCAGCAAGGCATTGAACGAGATGAAAAAAAGCTCATTTTTCTTTTTATGGAAAAAACATGAAACAAGGAGGATATGTCGCCCGAAGGACGAAGAAGCATTACGTAATAGACTTCAAAAATTTCTTCAGACTTTTTCCGGTAGGGTACGTTTGATTCTTCATACGGGAGCACCGAAGACCGGGACAACAACATTACAGTTTTTCTGGGACCGGGAACGCGAAGCAATGATGAACGAAGGAGTGCTCTACGGAAAGTCGGATGGCTACAGCATGGCTCCCAAACATCAATGGTTGATGAACGATCTCAAAAATGAAAATTTTTCCGGATTTATAGACAAGATGATCGAATCGGTCGACGGGATCAGTCGTGAAGGAATCCATACTTTTCTTTTGTCGACAGAAGGGATCTACAATCACTGGTGGGATTTGAGTGGAGAAGCCAGGGGATTTCTTCAGCTCTTGGGAGACTGTTTCGATTTGGAATTATGGACCTGGTTACGGGATCCGCTTGACTTTACCGAGAGTCTGTATCGTCAATATATGAAAAATCCCCGGGTTGCCGGTATCGATTGTTATGGACGTGATCTTACACCTTCCCAAATGTTGGATGATAAGTGGTTTGCCCGACATCTCGACTATCTGGGTTTTATTATCGAAGCGAAAGAGGTTCTTGGCGAAAACGGCATATTGCGTGTTTTCCCCGTCAAAGGAGATGTCGTCCTTCAGATGAAGGAGGCCCTTGGATTGGTTGGAGACTATCGGCCTGTATCACGAAAAAATGAAAAACTTTCTTGTCAGCTTATAGAGGTTTTGAAAATTCTGAATCGAAAAAGCCTTCCTCCCGAACGAAAACAGAAACTGGTCAATCGGCTTTATGAGATCCAGGAAGAGTTTGGTGATTGGCTGGAAGAACGTCCTTTATGTGAAGAGACTATGGTGGAACGTGTGCATGAAATGGTTATACGGCAATTACCAGTTTTAAAAGAGGAGTTTGGTATCGATTTGTCGTTTCCAGTTGAATCTTAGGAGACCTCAAGCATACTTTAGCACTGTAAAAAAATAAATGACATATGATAGAAGGAGTAAGTGGTGCGGACGAGAGGACTTGAACCTCCACGGGATTGCTCCCACTAGAACCTGAATCTAGTTATCTATAAATTTTTCCTATTTATTAAAGAACATTTAATGGCCATAATGTACCATAAAATGGCCATCCTGTCAACCTTTAAGATATTTTTAAGAAACTTAAGGTGTCATAAAGTAGCGTTAAAGGGCGTTAAAAAAGCGTTAAAATTTGCTACAATTCTTTATACTAGATTCTTTTTGAAGAGCGCATGAAGCGTCCTATCAACAAAGAAAAATACCCTGGGGTTTATCATGACCCGGAAGGTATTGGGGGGTGCTTAGAAGCAAAAATAAGCCTGTTTCATAGTCCCCCCTAGGGTAGGGCTTAGGGAGAGCCCGAACGGCTGTTTAAGCCCCGTTTTTGTGCTTTTATGGATATGTTAGGAATATTTGAAGGGGATTTATAGGAACCTTCAAGTTCTTCAAG
>CAZGGT010000247.1:0-4937 GCA_964525335.1 uncultured Nitratifractor sp.
AGCGACCAGGACGAGGTGGAGGGCAACGCCATCACCATCATGAGCATCCACGCCGCCAAGGGGCTGGAGTTCGAACACCTCTTCGTCATCGGGATGGAGGAGGAGTTCTTCCCCCTCCTGGGAGACGGCTGCAACATGGAGGAGGAGCGCCGCCTCGGCTACGTCGCCATCACCCGGGCCAAGACCGACCTGACCCTCTGCTACTCCGACAGCCGTTTCTACAAAGGGCGCCGCAAGCAGCTCCAGAAGAGCCGGTTCCTGGGAGAAGCGGGCCTGATCCAAAACGCCAGCATGAAGGTGACCAAAAGCGCCGACTACAAAAAGGGCGACCTGGTCAAGCACAAGATCTTCGGCATCGGCCGCGTCCAGGCGGTCACCAAATCGGGCAAGGAGTACAAGCTCCGCATCAACTTCGGCGGCACCAAAAAGGAGATCATCAGCTCCTTCGTGACTCCCGCCTGACGGCGGGGAGTGAGAAGTGAAAAGTGAAGAGTGAAAAGTTATGGAAAACGATGCTCTCGCATCGCTTTTTATCTAAAAATACAAAAGGAAGAAACGTATCGCGAAGCGATACCATCCGACACTTTTCACTTTTCACTCTTAACTTTTCACTTGAAAAACCGAAAGGTTTTTCGTCATGAACGCTCTCTTCGTAGTGGACAAGCCCATCTTTCTCTCTTCCAACCGCTTCATGAACCGTATCAAGCGGAAGTACGGCACGAAAAAGGTGGGCTTCTCCGGGACCCTGGATCCCTTCGCCACCGGCTGCCTCATCGTCGCCACGGGACAGTACACCAAGCTTTTCCAATATCTGGGAAAAACCCCAAAAACCTACCGGGCCACCCTCTGGCTGGGAGCCGAGTCGGCCAGCCTCGACATCGAGAATATCCGCTCCGTCCGGGAGGTCCCCCGGGTCGACGAAGGCCGCCTCCGGGAGATCCTCGCCTCCCTGGAAGGGGAGCTGGAGTATCTCCCTCCCAAGTACAGCGCCAAAAAGATCGACGGCCGGCGGGCCTACGCACTCATGCGCGAGGGGGAGGACGTGGCAATGAAGCGGGTCCGTTCCACCATCCACGAACTGAAACTCCTCCACTACCGACACCCCTTCGTCACCTTCGAAGCGACCGTCGGCGAGGGAACCTACATCCGGAGCCTGGGAGCGATGATCGCCGAAGCCCTGGGACTTCCCGGCACCCTCAGCGCCCTGCGGCGCCTCCGGGAGGGGCGTTTCCGGATCGGAAACGAGGAGCCCCTCGATCCCCTCGACTACCTCGCCCCGCCCCGCAACCGCTACTTCGGAGACCCGGAATACCTGGAGCTGGGGAAAAAGCTGCAAAAACGCTTCTTCGAACGGCAGGAAAACGGCCTCTACGTCGTGGAGACCCCGAACTTTTTCTCCATCCTGGAGTTCCACGACGAGGGGATCCGCTACCGCCTCAACCGTATGGAAAAATTCCGAAAGGAGTCCCATGCTTTCCTCCCATAATCCGCGTCGCAGCGCGGCGCCCAAAAACCATTCACCATTCACCATTCACCATTCACCTGAATTCCATCACGGGAGTATACTCCCGTGATGGAATTCAAAGCCCCCGCCAAAGTCAATATCTTCCTGAAAATCACCGGGCATCGCGACGGATATCATACCCTTCGTTCCCGATTCATGCGGGTCGAGCACCTCTACGACACGATTCGCTTCGTTCCCGAGGAGTGCGAGCGGTTCACCATCGAGGGGACTCCGGAGATTCCCCTCGAGTCCAATACCCTCTACAAAGCCTACAAAGCCCTCAACGAAGCCACCGGCGACCTGGAGATCCTGGAGTTCTTCTATCACCATAAAGTCGTGGTGGAAAAGCGCATCCCCTCCCGGGCAGGGCTGGGAGGGGGAAGCAGCGACGCGGGAACCTTCCTCCGGGCCGTTCACAAACTCTGCAACCTCAAAATCTCCATCGACAAACTGGCCGCTATCGGGGCAACGGTGGGTGCCGACGTCCCTTTTTTCGTCCACGGCTATCCCAGCGCCAACGTCTCCGGCTTCGGAGAGATCGTGGAGCCCTTCGACGAAACGCCGCCGGAACTGGAACTCTTCACCCCGCCCGTCGCCTGCGACACGGCGGCGGTCTACCGAAGCTTCCGGGAACACTTTTTCGACACCATCGACCCCGAGGCCTCCCGGGGCTGGAGCCGGATGGAATCCCGGGAGCTCCTGGCCCGTTTCCCCGATCCGGCGACGCTCAACGACCTCTACCCGGCCGCCCGTCTCCTCTGTCCGGATCTGAAAAATTATGCCCGGGAGGGGTGGTACTTCAGCGGCAGCGGCAGCAGCTTGTTCCGACCCGTCCCCCAATGAACTCTTCTCCGTTCCTCCGGGAGGACGCTAGAGCTCGATCACTCCGTTCTTCAAAACATATTCCTTGGTAAAGAAGGGATCGGTGACGCCGAGCTTCCTGGCCATCTTCTCTCCGAGCTGTCTATAGATCAATCGATAATTGATCAGAGTGGTCCCTTTGGGAATCACGAAGCTGGCATCGACCGTTCCGTAGGGAGGAATCCGGTCATCGTTCGCTTTTTCGACCGCCAGATGGGGAATCGTCTCTTTCCCGCTCCCGTCTCTCCACTCCGCCGTGAACTCTTTTGTCACCGTTCCCAGTTTACGCTCCCCCGTTCCGAAAAACCGTACCTGAATCTCCAGCCGGCGCAAGCCGTAACCGGTCGGAACTTTGTGGGGAGTTGCGTTCTTTACCGTTACCCGAAGGACTCCGTCGTCGACCGTGGCGTTCGCCTCGATATATTTCCGATAGATCTCGCTGTTGTCGATGCTGGCGAAAAGATGGTCCCGTACCATCCGCTTCACCATCCCTCCCCTTCCCTGATAGTTGGAGGCTACGCCCGCCTTTTTCCCACTCATATGACACTCGATACACTGCGGCTTTTTGCCGTCCGGCGCTTTGGCCTGTTCATACTCGATCCCGGTGGAATAGACCAGCACACCGTGTTCGTTTCGATCGCTGTAGTGGCAGACGAAGCAGAGTTTTGCGGGATCCTTGACGAAAAACTCCCGCTTCTCCGTTCGATGGTAGGGAGACCTCGCGCCGGCTAAGGGACCGTACATCGTCCCCTGGGGGCCGAACTGCACCGCATCGAAGCCCCGGACCTCGGGATCGTCTTTTTTCAGGTGGATCTTGTCGACGTTGTGACAGACGATGCAGTTGATGCCGTTTTGCATCGTCGCGTTGTTGAGCATATGATCCATCTCTTTGGTATTGATATCGAGCAGGAGGCCGAGTTTGTCCGCATCGTCAACGTTCCGCTTTTCGATCCGGGGGTTGTGACACTTGGCACACTGGACGACGAGCTCTTCCTTGGTTTTCAGAACCTCTTTTTTGAGCATGAACTCCAACGTCCGATTGTAGAGATCGTTTTTGGTAAAGTGAGAATGGGCATGACGGGAGGTGGCCCATTTTTTCGCGATATCCGTATGACACGCCTGGCAATCCGCACTGGTCGCGTACCGCGGGTTGATCCGCTCCGCTCCCGCGATTCCCCAGAGGAAGATCACACCCGCCGCCAGCTTCCGGAGATCCATCCGCATCCTTTTCCTGCTATAATTTCCACCAATTATATCAGAGAGGATCGTGGACCCGGATTATGCATCCGCGTTCCTGCCATCCGCACCCGGATTGATAGAGAGAGGGAAGAAGGAGAGCTATGGCCATCAATGTGGTCGCCCGCAACAAAAAAGCCCGGCACGAATATGAGATTCTCGAACGGTACGAGGCGGGCATCGTCCTGCAGGGAAGCGAGGTCAAGGCACTGCGCAACGGCCGGGTCAATCTCAACGACGCCTACTGCCGCTTCATCAAAGGAGAGCTCTGGCTTCTCAACGCCCATATCGGGCACATGGAGAGTACCAACCGCCACTACAGCCGGGATGAACGGGCCCCCCGCAAACTCCTGCTCCATCGAAAACAGCTCCATACCCTTTACGGAAAGGTCAGCAAAGAGGGACTCACCATCGTCCCGCTGATGCTCTATTTCAACGAACGTAACCGGGCCAAGCTCTCCATCGCCCTGGCCAAAGGGAAAAAGCTCCACGACAAACGCGAAACCCTCAAGCGTCGGACCCTGGAGCGGGAAGCCGCCCAGGCGATGAAAGAGCGGCAACGCTGAGAGAAGCCGCCTCGCATGAGTGGGTGGAATTCCGGCCTTTGGCCGGAAAGTCAAAAGTGAAAAACGAACGGTGAAAAGTTTTGGTGGCGTTGCGTGGGCAAGGCTTTGTTTGACGTAGGTCGGGAACGTTGTTCTGGAATCGGCGGGCTCCGCCTCGCATGAGTGAGTAGTGGGTAGTGCGTAGTGGGTAGAATTCCGGCTTTTGGCCGGAAAGTGCTCACCATACTATGGAGTCGGAGGGCTTTGCCCCCGCCACCGGGTAGCTCAGAGTCCGTCACAGTTTGGTGTTTGAGGAAACGCGGAAGGCGGAAAGCTTAGAGCAGAAAGCGAAGAGCTTAGAAGGGAATAGTTTATATCCGGGGGTCTTCGGGGCTGAAGCCTTCGCTTCCAGAGGGAACCGAAGGAGATAGTGCTCGCCGAATTTCGGAATCGGAGGGCTCCGCCCCCGCCGCCGGAAAATGCGCAGTCCATTTCATACCGGGAAATGGCAGAAAAGACCACGCATACCGGAACACTCAGCCGCATCTTCGTGGCTAAAGCCTCCGCCACCAAAAACGAGAAAGGACCCCTTTCTCGATACTATCGATACGTCAGGAGAAGGGCTTATGACCTCTCACCTCTTTCCCCCAAACCACTTTTCTTTGAAAAAACGATAGAGGCGCCCCAGGCGCCGGGAGAGGGTTCCTTCGCCCGAAAAACGTTCCCGAATGCGCTTCCAGAGCATGGATATCCGGCGCTTGAGATCCGCCAGCCTCTCCATGCTCCTTCGA
>CAZGGT010000248.1:0-7830 GCA_964525335.1 uncultured Nitratifractor sp.
AGGATTTTGGATGTTGGATGTTGGATGTTGGATTGCGGTAGGCGTTGCGCCGCAACGCTTTTTTCAAATCGTCGCCCAAAGCGACCCCATCCCTTCGTAACGCGTAACACATAACACGCAATACTCACCAACCCCAATGACCAATGACTAATGAACAATGACTTTATACTTGCGACTTGCGACTTGAGATTTGAGACCCACCAACTCGTACCACGTAGCACGTACCACGTAATACTCACCAATGCCCAATGCCCAATGCCCAATGCCAAATGACTTGCGACTTGCGACTTGCGACTTGCGACTTTTTCTCTCATCGTATCTTCAACGTAATGAGCGCCAGGAGGTTGGCCAGGAAGGCAATCATCCAGAAGCGGACGATGATTTTGTTTTCCGCCCAGTTTTTCATCTCGAAATGGTGATGGATCGGTGCCATGAGGAAGACCCGTTTCTGGCGGATTTTCCAGCTGCCCACCTGGAGGATCACCGAGACGGTTTCGATGACGAAGATGATGCCGATGAGGATCAGGAGCACTTCGCTTTTGCCCAGGATCGCCATGTAGGCGAGGAAGGCGCCGATGGAGAGGGAACCGGTGTCCCCCATGAAGATCTCGGCGGGGTAACAGTTGTACCAGAGGAAGCCCAGGAGACCGCCCGCCAGGGCCGCCGCCACGATGGTGATCTCTCCGACGCCGGGAACGAACGGGAGCAGGAGGTATTTGGAAAAGATGGCGTGACCGGTGATGTAGGTGATGATTCCCAGGGTACCCAGGCCGATCACCGTGGGGACGGTGGCCAGTCCGTCGAGGCCGTCGGTGAGGTTGACGGCGTTGGAAGCGGCGAGCATGACGAGCATCCAGAACGGAATCGCGAAGATCCCCATATCGAAGAGAGGGGTTTTGATGAAGGGGAGGTAGAAGGTCGTAGGGAAGCCGCCGAAATAGAGGAGGGCGCCGACGGCTCCGGAGACGACGACGAGCATCCCCATCTTCCCCCGGGCGCTCAGGCCCGCCAGATTGTCGCCGCTGAGAATCTTGCCCAGATCGTCTTTGAGCCCCACGGCGGCGAAGCCCACGAGGGTCAGGAGACCCCCGAGCACGTAGAGGTTGTCGAGGCGGGCGCTCAGGAGGGTGGCGACCACGGTGGCGGCGACGAAGACGGCGCCTCCCATGGTGGGGGTGTTGCTCTTGTCGCCGTGGGCGGGGACGTATTTGTTGATGGGCTGGTTGGCTTTGCGGGCCTGGGCCCAGGCGATGTAGCGGGGCAGCAGAAACAGGGTCAGGCAGAAGGCGATGAAAAAGGCGATGCCCGCCCGAACGGAAATGTAGTAGAAAAGGTTGATACCGAAGATCTGGTGAAGGGTATACAGCATAGCGCTCTTTCGCTTGTTTTATCCGTTGAGAAGTGATATTTTACTACAATAATATAAAAAGTTTTTTCCGAAAGGTTGAGTGGAATTATGAAGCATTCCAAGACACTTTTGATCATTACCGACGGGATCGGCCACAAGCCCGGGAGCGCCGCCAACGCCTTCGAGACGGCGAAAACACCCACCTACGACCGGCTCTTCGCGACGGTTCCCCATACCCTCATCTCCACCTACGGACTCAGCGTAGGGCTGCCCGAGGGACAGATGGGCAACTCGGAGGTGGGCCACATGACCATCGGCAGCGGACGGGTCCTCTACCAGGATCTGGTCAAGATCTCCCTGGCCCTGGAAGACGGTTCCCTGGCGGAGAACCCGGCCCTGAAGGAGACGGTGGCCAAGAGCCGCGACATGCACATCATCGGGCTCATGAGCGACGGGGGGGTCCACTCCCACCTGACCCACATCCTGGGCCTGGCGAAGATCCTGAGGGATCTGGGCAAAAAGGTCTGGCTCCACCTCATCACCGACGGGCGGGATGTCTCTCCCACTTCGGCGCCGGAGTATCTCAAGGAGGTGGAGAAGATCCTGGACGACGAGATCCGGATCGCCACCCTCGGTGGGCGCTTCTACACCATGGACCGGGACAACCGCTGGGAGCGGGTGGAGAAGGGATACCGGGCCATCGCCGAGGCGACGCCGGTGACCCATTACTCCCCCGTGGAGTATGTCCTTAAAAGCTACGACGAGGGGATCACCGACGAGTTCATCGTCCCGACCGCTTTCGAGGGGTACCCCGGGATGCAGGATGGCGACGGGGTGATCGTGGCCAACTTCCGCTCCGACCGGGTCCGGGAGATCACCACGGCCCTGGGGGACCCCGAGTTCGACAAGTTCGAACGCAAACCTTTGAAGCTTCACATCGCCACCATGACCCAGTACGACGCCGGCTTTCCCTATCCGGTCCTCTTTCCCAAAGAGGCGCCCAAGAACACCCTGGCGGAGGTGATCAGCCGGGCGGGACTGCGGCAGCTCCACACCGCGGAGACGGAGAAGTACGCCCATGTGACCTTCTTCTTCAACGGTGGGGTCGAGGAACCGGTGGAGGGGGAGAGCCGGGTACTGATTCCCTCTCCCCAGGTCAAGACCTACGACCTCCAACCGGAAATGAGCGCCCCCGAGGTGGGGGAAGCGGTCCGCAAGGCGATGGAAGAGTCCTACGACTTCATCGTGGTCAACTTCGCCAACGGCGACATGGTGGGCCATACCGGGAACTTCGAAGCGGCGGTCAAGGCGGTCGAAGCGGTGGACCGGGAACTGGGGAAAATTTTCGAAAAGGCGGAGGAAGAGGGCTACAACGTCGTCCTCACCTCCGACCACGGAAACTGTGAAGAGATGAAGGACGCCGAAGGGCATGTGCTGACCAACCACACCGTCGGGGATGTCTGGGCCTTCGTCAAGGCGCCGGGAGTGACGAAGCTGGTCGAACACGGCGGGCTCAACAACATCGCTCCCACGGTCCTGGAACTGATGGGGCTGGAAAAGCCGGAAGAGATGGACGAATCCCTGATCGCCCACGACGATCAGGGAAAGTGAAAAGTGAGAAGTGAAAAGTTGAGGGGCGTTGCGGTGCAACGCGTTTACAATATAATAAAAAGGAGGTTGATCGATGAAATTTTCGGGTAAGAATGTATTGGTGACGGGGGCGAGCCGGGGGATCGGGGCGCAGATCGCCAAGACGCTGGCGGAGAACGGCCTGAAGATCTGGATCAACTATCGCAGCGGTGCCGAGGAGGCCGAAGGGGTCAAGGCCGCCATCCTCGAAGCGGGCGGCAGCGCCGAGACCATCGGCTTCGACGTGACCGACGAAGCGGCCTTCGTCGATGCCGTCAAACGGATCGTCGGGGAAGATGGGGAGCTGAGCTACCTGGTCAACAACGCCGGGATCACCAAGGACAAGCTGGCGATGCGGATGAAGACCGAGGAGTTCATGGCGGTGATCGAGGCGAACCTCAAGTCCGCCTTCATCGGTTGCCGCGAAGCCCTCAAAGTGATGGGTAAGAAGCGGTTTGGCGCCGTGGTCAACGTGGCCAGCATCGTGGGAGAGACCGGCAACGCCGGTCAGACCAACTACGCCGCTTCCAAAGGAGGAATGATCGCCATGACCAAGAGCTTCGCCCAGGAGGCGGCCCCCCGGGGGATCCGCTTCAATACCGTCACCCCCGGCTTCATCGCCACGGAGATGACCGAGGTGCTCAAAGAGGAGATCAAGGAGGGGTTCATCGCCAAGATCCCCCTGGGGCGCTTCGGGGACCCCGCCGAAGTGGCCGAGGCGATCGCCTTCCTGCTCAGCGACCACGCCTCCTACATCACCGGCGAAACCCTCAAAGTCAACGGCGGAATGATGATGTGAGACGCGTAAAGCAAACGACACCTGCGTGTCGTTTGTAGCGTCGGAACCGGAGGCGCTGTGCGGACCGAAGGTCTGCACCGCCGAAGGCTGGAAACCGATCGGGGCGGAACCGGAGGCGCTGTGCGGGCGGAAGCCTGCACCGCCGAAGGCCGGGAAGCGCGGAGCGCGTGCCCCGTGAAGCAAACGACACCTGCGTGTCGTTTGTGGCGTCGGAACCGGAGGCGTTGTGCGGACCGAAGGTCTGCACCGTCGGAGGCCGGAAACCCGATGGCGTCGAAAACGGAGCTTGGAAAACGCTTTAGAGAGGGGAGAGGGGACTCAATGCACAGGGAAAGATTTGTCGATGGACCGTCCGTATAGAATCCTGGTTCTCGAAGACGACCTCCTCTTCGCAGAAACCCTGCAGGATTGGCTGGAAGAGGAGGGGTACGGGGTGGAAACGGTCCAGGATCCCCACAGCGCGTTCGACCGCTGCTACTCCCAGCGTTTCGATCTCTATCTCTTCGACATCAACCTTCCCTTTCAGAACGGTTTGGAGACCTTCGACGCACTGCGGCGGAGCGGGGATGCGACGCCGGTGATTTTCCTCACGTCCCGGGAGGACCGGGCGTCGCTGTTGGAAGGTTTCGAACTCGGAGCCGACGACTACCTGAAAAAACCGGTGGATCTGGAAGAGCTGTCCGCCCGCATTTTCGCGGTCCTCCGCCGGCATCGACCGGAAGAGCGACGCCCGCTCGGCCCCTATGTAATGGACACCCGGGCCCGGGATCTCCTGCTGGAGGGAGAATCATTGAAACTGGGACGAAAAATCTACGATCTCCTGGAACTGCTGGTGGAGCGTGCGGGGGAGACGGTGACGGGAGAGGAGATCCGGGAGCATCTCTGGCGTCCGGGAGAGTCGGCCAGCGACGGGGCCGTCCGGGTCTACATCACCCGGCTCAAAAAGCTCTTTCCCGAGGCGATCGAGAACATCCGGGGGGTGGGGTATCGTTTCGATCTGCGTAAGATGGGGGAGTAGATGAGACCGCAGCTGCGTTGGGGGCTCTTCATTTTCGGGGTCATTCTTTTCGCCTTTTTCGGGATCCATTACATTTTCCTCCGCCAACAGGGATTCAGTGAAGAAAACTATCTCACGGGAACGCTCTTCCTGATCCCCGCCGCACTGGTGGTGGGCACCATCTTCCTTTCCCAGTTGCTGGAACACCAGGAGCGTCAGGAGGAGCGGCTGGAGCATCTGGTCCGGGAGGTGCTCCACGAGATCAATCTTCCCATCGCCACCATCGAGGCCAATCTTTCGATGGTGCGAAAGGCGATTTCTCCGGAAGAGAGCCGACTTGCCCGAAGACTCGATCGGATCGCTTCCGCTTCCCGACGCCTCAAAAAGCTCTACCGGGAGCTCGCCTACAATATCCGCCGGGAGATCATGCCGGTGGAGAAGGAACGCTTCGACCTCTCCCGGCTGCTGGAGGAGCGGATCGCCTTTTTCCGGGAGATGGGGCGCAACCCGCTGGAGGTCACCTTGACCCCGCTGGAGATCGAAGCGGATCGGGTCGGGATGGAACAGACCCTGGACAACCTCCTGGAGAACGCCATGAAATATTCACCGAAGGAGGCGCCGATTCGGGTGATTCTGGAGGGGAAAACCCTGCGGATCCGGGATCGGGGCATCGGGATGGACGAAAACGAAATTTTGCGGATCTTCGAACGCTACTATCAGGGAGACCGGGGGGTTCGGGGGCAGGGGATCGGTCTGAGCGTGGTCAAACGCTACTGTGACGAAAACGGAATCGGCCTGAAGATCCGTTCCCGAAAAGGAGAGGGGACCGAGGTGGTCCTGGATCTGGAACGGGCCTGTCCCCGGGAGGAAGCTAAGACTCGGGTAACGGAGTAGTCGCTATACTCACGGTCATGAAGATTCTATTGCTGGAAGATGACGAGATGCTGGCGGAGAGCCTCCAGGAGTATCTGGAGGCGGAGGGGTATGCCGTAACGGTGGCGAAGCGGGGAGAGGAGGTCTTCGACCGGACCTTCGAGGAACGCTTCGACCTCTATATCCTGGATATCAATGTTCCCGACGTCAACGGGTTTGAAGTGCTCGAAGCCCTGAAGGAGGCGGAGGACGCAACCCCGGCGATCTACATCTCCGCCATGACCGACGTGGCATCCATGACCCACGGTTTCGATCTGGGGGCAGTGGACTATATCAAGAAACCCTTCGATCCCGAGGAGCTGCTGCTGCGGATCCGGCACCGGCTGGGAAATCCCACGGCTTCCACGGAGACGGAGGCGTTTCGCTTCGACCCCCGGAGTGGGCGGGTGGACCTGCCCGACGGCACGCACTTTTTTCTCGGAGAAATCCAGGCGAAGATCCTCGACCTCTTGCTCCAACGGCGGGGGCAGGTGGTTTCGACAGGCGAACTCATGGATTGCCTCGACCGTCCTTCGCCCAATGCCCTGCGGGTCACCATCGCCAAACTCAAAAAACGTCTGGGGATCACGATCGAGAATGTCCGGGGCCAGGGGTATATGATTGAAAAGGTATGAGTCGGAGTCGCTGTTCAAAAGCGCTCTCCTTTTTTTCCTCCTGATGACGGCGCTCTATCTCGTGGTGGCCATGAACGGCTATCGGGACCGGGAGCGGCAGGTACGCGAGCGGCTCTACAGCGAGATGAAACTCTTCAGCTATCGCCCCCTCGGCAAGACGTTTAAAGTGAATTTCGTCCCGAAACAGAAGAGGCTGTTGACCTCCGGGCTCCAGGAGGGGGAGGAGGGGGTTTACGCCTTTTTCGCCATTCCCGGCAGTACCAAATATATGATGAAGATCACGCTGCCGAAACGGGTCTATGAACGCCGGATGGCCGGGATCCTCGAAGAGACGTTCCACTACGCGCCCCTCTATCTGATCCTCATCCTCATTCTCTCGCTCTTTTTCGCTCTCTACGCCCTGCACCCTCTCAAAAAAGCTCTCCTCCTCAACGAGGAGTTCGTCAAAGACCTGCTCCACGATCTCAATACGCCCCTGAGCGCCATGCGGATCAATCTCAGGCTTTTGGAGAAACGTGTTCCCCGGGAGCGGAGCGTGCGGCGTCTGGCCACCAGTGTGGAAACCATCGAGGGGCTCCAGGCCAATCTCCACGCCTTTCTCCATCGCCAGCCTCTGGACCGGGAGCCTTTCGATCTGGCGAAGCTCCTGGCAGGGCGGATCATCTACTTCCAACAGCTCTATCCCGGGATCGGATTCCGCCTGGAGGTTCCGGAAGGGGTGACGCTCCTGGCCAACGAAGAGGCTTTCGTCCGGATCGTGGACAATCTTCTGAGCAATGCGGCCAAATACAACCGTCCGGGGGGAACGGTTCAGCTGAAACTGGAGGGGAGCCAGCTCGTGGTCGAAGACACGGGCATTGGCATTCGGCGACCTGAGAAGGTCTTCCATCGCTATTATAAAGAAGGAGAACGGGGCCTGGGGCTGGGTCTCCATATCGTCAAGACTCTCTGCGAGGCCCAGGAGATCGGGATCGCCCTCGAGAGCGAACCGGGGCAGGGGACCCGGGTGCGACTCAATCTGAAAAAAGTAATGGAAAAGTAATGGAGTCCCGCTAGGATACCGTTACAAATCTTTCAATAAAGGAGCATTATCCTATGCGAAAAATAAATTTGACGGCTGCGGCGGTGTTGAGTGCGCTGTTGCTTTCCAACGGTATCATGGCAGCGGAAACTGGGGCCTCGGACTCCCATGCGACTCAGCAACAGAGTGAAACGACGGGAACGACCGATAGCCAAAGTGGACAAAAGGGAACTACCGAGAGTGATTCAATGGATGCGCTCGGTGATACAACGGTGACCGAGGCCAATTTCCTGGGAGGAATGGATGAGGGAGCACAGACTGGGGCGGCCGGTCAGGCGATGGCGGCAGAAGCGGCTGCGACCGGAGGTGCGATGGCCGGTGCCGCGGCGGAGCAGGCTCAGGGAATGATGGGCGGTATGATGGGTGGCAACAGCCAGGATCCCGGCGCTTCCGGGCGTACGGGCGCGCAGAAGAGTGACGACACCGCCT
>CAZGGT010000249.1:0-5973 GCA_964525335.1 uncultured Nitratifractor sp.
AATGTGCTATCGACCATCGACCAACGACTATCGACTATAGCTCTCAACCCCCATACGCTAAAATTCCCTTCAATGCCACGTCGGCAAAGCCGACGAATGCCCAATGCCGCACACGAAGTGTGCAAAATGCCAGCGACCGAAGGGAGCCCACTTGGCCTACATCGACCTCTACGACATCGACAAGAATTACGACGTCAAGCAGATTTTCACCGGGATGAGCTTCCACCTGGAGGCGGGGGAGCGGGTCGCCATCGTCGGACCCAACGGCTGCGGAAAGTCGACCCTCCTCAAGATCGCCGCCGGGCTGGAGGAGCCCGACGAAGGCAAGCGGGTCGTCAACCGCTCCATCCAGATCGGGATGCTCTCCCAGCAGCCCCGCTTCGCCCCCGGACTCAGCACCCGCCAGGCGATCGAAAACGAACTGACGGAGCTCAAAGCGGCCCAGGAGCGCTACCGCCGTCTCAGCGAAGCCCTGGCGGAGCGCCCCGACGACAAGGCCCTCATGCAGGAGCACGCCGAAGTGGCCGCCTACCTGGACCACCACAACGCCTGGGACCTGGGAGCCAAAATCGAGCGGGTGCTCCAGGAGTTCCAGCTCAAACCCTACGAGGACCGGCTGGTGAGCACCCTCAGCGGGGGCGAGCAGCGCCGGGTCGCCCTCGCCTCCCTCATCCTCAAGAAGCCCGACGTCCTGATGCTCGACGAGCCCACCAACCACCTGGATGTCTATATGGTGGAGTTTCTCGAAGAGGTGCTGCTCAAGGAGAAGTTCACCCTCCTTTTCATCTCCCACGACCGCTACTTCATCGACCGCATCGCCACCCGCATCGTGGAGGTGGAGAACCACAGCCTCGTAAGCTACCGGGGCGGCTACCAGAGCTTCCTGGAGCAGAAGGAGCGGCGGCTGGCGGCCCTGCAGAAGGAGCACGAGAACCTCCTCCGCCTGCTAAAGAAGGAAGAGGAGTGGCTCAGCCGGGGGGTCCAGGCGCGCCAGACCCGCAACCAGGGGCGCAAGGCCCGGGTCTTCGAGCTCCGGGAGAAAGCGAAGAAAAACCCCGCCCTCATCCGCAAGATGCGGGTGGAGCTGGAGCGGGAGAAGCGGGGCTGGAAGGGGGAGAAGATCCTGGCCAAGAAAAAGATGCTCTTCGAGATCGAGCACCTGAGCTACTCCATAGGCGACCGCCCCCTCATCCGGGATTTCAGCGCCCGGATCCTCCAGCGGGACAAACTGGCCGTCGTCGGCCCCAACGGCAGCGGCAAATCGACCCTCCTCAAGATCCTCCTGGGCCGGCTCCGGCCCGACGGCGGCACCATCAAGCGGGGGGTCGACATCTCCATCGGCTACTTCGACCAGCACCGGGAGATGCTCAAGGAGGAGGCGACCCTCATCGAGACCTTCTGCCCCGACGGGGGCGACCGGGTCCAGGTGATGGGGCGCAACATGCACGTCTACGGCTACCTCAAAACCTTCCTCTTCCCCCAGGAGTACCTGGACAAAAAGGTGGGCCAGCTCAGCGGCGGGGAGAAGAACCGGGTCGCCCTGGCCCTGCTCTTTACGAAACACTACGACTGCCTCATCCTCGACGAACCCACCAACGACCTGGACATCCAGACCATCAACGTCCTGGAGGAGAAGCTCCTGAACTACCAGGGCTCGGTGATCTTCGTCAGCCACGACCGCTACTTCGTCGACAAAATCGCCCAGAAGCTCCTGATCCTCCGGGGCAACGGCAGCGTGGAGGAGTCCCACCGCAGCTACACCGAATATCTGGAGCTGGAACGGGAGATCCGGGACCTGGAGCGGATGGAAAAGGAGGCGGAGACTCCCGCCGAAGCGGAACCGAAACGGGAGCGGAAACGGAGCGTCAAGCTCAGCTACAAGGATCAGCGGGACCTGGAGCTCCTCCCCCCGAAGATCGAGGAGCTCGAAGCGAAGATCGACGCCCTCAACGCCTGCCTGGCCGACCCGGAGTGCTATCACGAAAAGGGGCTCTCCCGAGTAAGCGAAGAGCTGGCGGCGGCGGAAGCGGAGTACGAAACCCTGAGCGACCGCTACCTGGAGCTGCTGGAAAAGGTGGAAGAGATGGAAGGGGAATAGTGTTCAGCGTTCAGTGCGCAGTGTTCAGTATCTAGTCACGTTCCGACAGCTCTTCGGCTCTCCGCTCTAAGCTCTAGGCTCTAAGCTTTCGGCTTCCCACCTTCTCACCATAAAACCCAACGACCAACGACTAACAACTAACGACCGGTGACCCCGTTACCAATAGAGTATCACCCTCCTCCGCCCCCAGCGCAGGGCTTTTCTCCGGTTGGTCCCCATGTAGATATCGATATGATTTCGCATCCGGCGGTGCATCTTGTCCCGAACGGTATAGATGCCGGGAAGGCCGGAGATTTTGACTTTGGTGCCGTTGGTGATTCCGTATTTCCGGATCAGATCGGGGCTGACGGCGATGATCTTCATGCCGGGGCGGATCCGGTTGTTCCAGGCGGCGAGGAAGGGGGTCTTGTCGGTCTGGTTCCGGTGGGAGGTATAGGCGGTGGCGACCACCCGGAGCTTGTGCCTGAACCGACCGCTGTTCGCGAATCGGAAGCGCTTCTCACGCGCCAGGATTTTGGCGATCTTTTCGGCTTTGAGAGGGAGCATCAGTTTCTGACCCACCTTCAGATGGCTCCGGCGTTCCAGGTCGTTGAGCTCCAGAACTTCCCGGAGACGGACGTCGAATCGTCGGGCGATTCCGATGAGCGTGTCTCCCTTCTTCACCGTATAGTAACCGAAACGCTCCCGACGCAGCGCCTCCCGGAGCTTCTCGGGCGGAGTCCGTTCTCCGGGATGGATCAGCAGCGTTTCGCCGATTTTCAGGAGATGATCGTAGGGCAGCTTGTTCCAACGCCGGATATCGTAGGGAGTGGTACGGTAGCGACGGGCCAGCGCGATGAAACTCTCCCCCGCCTCCACCCGGTGGCGGACCGTCCGGGGAGGCGTGGGAACTTTGACAATCTTCGCAGGAGCTTTGGCCGCAGAGGTCGGGGGGTTGGTGGTGGGGAGGGAGGGGCCGATTCTCCGCTCCTGGGGAAGGAGCATCCACTCGGGATGACGCTCCCCCAACAGGGAGAAGAGGGTGGGCTCTTCCGAAATCGGTGCCGGGGGAGGAGGCGCCTCTTCCCTGGAAACGTTGGACTCGGGTGAGGTGGGGCGGGGAGCTTCGGGAAGCTTTTTGGCCGGAGATTTCGGAATATTCTTCCCGGGAGATTTCGGAGCGCCCGTTCGGGCGGCCGGCGGCGGAGTACTCCGGCTACGTTCCCGGCGTTCGAGCATCCGCTCCTGGTAATCGATATATTTTTGGACCAGCCGATCCAGGCTCATCCGACGGTTGAGGGGATAACGGGGCGTTCCGGAAAGAGGCATAGAGGGAACGTTCCGCCGTCGAACGGCCGGAGGGATGATCCGCCCTTCGGAGACCCGGAGAAAGCGAACCTGATAGGGATCGCAACGTTTCAAAAGCAGCAGGTTGTTCCGATCCTGACAGCCGGAGGTGGGGAACTTGTCCAGCGCGGCAAGAGGTCCCCCCATCATCCCGCACAGGACGACCGAAAGCCAGGGGGTTCCTCGTTTGCCGCTCATAGGAAGTTCAGCATCTCCTTCATGATCGCGTCGGGGGTCACGACCCGGTCATGGACGATCGGCTTGTCGAACAGCCCGGCGATCATGGGAGGGATTTTGACTCCCATCTTTCGGCTCACCGCTTCGAGCGCCTCCCGGTCGGAGTCGGCGTCGAGCCCCAGGGCCCGGGCGACGGTGGGGCTGAACTTGGTCCACTCCGCCGTGGAGTAGATCACCGTCGGCAGCGGCTCTTCCCTGCACTCCCGATAGGCTTTGAGACAGGTGGCGGTGTGGGGGTCCATCAGATAGCCCCGCTCCGCGTACTCGGCGATGACCGCCTCTCCCTCTTCGTCGCTGCTGTAGATCGCCGAAAACTCCTCTTTCAGGGCTTTGTGCTCTTCGGGGGTCAGCCGATAGACCTTCTCCCTCGCCAGCGCCTCCATCAGCTCCCGGGTCCGCTCCGGCCCGAACTTGTCGAAGAGCACCCGCTCCACGTTGGAGCTGATGAGGATATCCATGGCGGGGGATTCGGTCTGGATCAGCTTCCGACCCCGCAGATCGTACTCCCCCTTCTCGATGAGATCGGTGAGGATGTTGTTGGCGTTGGAGGCGATGAGGATCTTGCGCACCGGCAGACCCGCCTTTTTGGCGTAGTAGGCCCCCAGGGCGTTGCCGAAGTTGCCGCTGGGAACCACCAGGTAGATCTCCTCTCCCAGGGCGATGACATCCTGGCGCACCAGTTCCAGATAGCTGTGGATGTGGTAGATGATCTGGAAGATGATCCGTCCGAAGTTGACGGAGTTGGCCGCGGAGAGTTTGATCTCCCGCCGCTTCAGCTCCTCCCGGAACTCCTCGGAAGCCAGGAGGCTCTTGAGGGCGTGCTGGGTATCGTCGAAATTCCCTTCGACCCCCAGGACCTTGAGGTTGGGAGCGTCCTCGGTCACCATCTGAAGCCGCTGGACGTCGCTGGTCCCTCCGGCGGGATAGAGGCAGGTGACTTTGATGTTCTCCCGGTTCTTGAAGGTCTCCAGGGTCGCGGGACCGGTATCGCCGCTGGTGGCAGCCATGATGAGGTAGCGCTCTTTGCGGGCCTTGGCCAGGGCTCCCAGGATCACCCCGAAGGGCTGGAGCGCCATGTCTTTGAAGGCCCGGGTGGGACCGTGGTAGAGCTCACTGACGAAAAGATCCTCTTCCAGCCCCAGCACCGGGACCGGATTGTTGGGGTCGTCGAAGAGGTCGTAGCGCTCCAGCGCCTCATGGAGCAGTGCCTCGTCGATATCGATGCCAAATGCGTTCAACAGGGCGAAGGCCAGGGTCTTGTAGTCGCTCTGGAGGTACTCGGAGAGGAAGCCGATGCTCATATCCGGCAGGGCTTCGGGAACGTAAAGCCCTCCGTAGCTCGCCCGGGGATTGAGGATGGCGTCGGAAAAGGAAACGGTCGACGGAAGGGTGCCGTCGTTCCCTCTGGTTTCGATGAATTGCATACGGTATCACCTGTTTTTTAGGGGAATTATAGCGAAAAGAGGAGCGGGGAGCGGGAGCGGCATCCCGTGTACCGGCACCGAACGCCGGCACTACAGTTCGATGCAGGTTCCGATGCCGCTGCTGGTGAAAATCTCCAGCAGCAGGGAGTGCTCGATGCGTCCGTCGATGATGTGGGCCTTTTTGACCCCGCCCCGGAGGGCTTCGATGCAGGCGTCGACCTTGGGGATCATTCCGCCCCGGATCACCTCCTCTTCCTTGAGGCGATGGGTCTGTTCGATGCTCAAGCGGCTGATGAGCTCTCCATCGGCTCCCAGGACCCCCGGCGTGTCGGTGAGGAAGAGAATCTTCCGGGCCCGGAGCGCCACGGCGATGCGGCTGGCGGCCAGGTCGGCGTTGATGTTGAAGCCCGGGTGGCCCAGGGTCTGGCTCCCGGCGATGGGCGCGATGACCGGGACGAAGCCGTCCTCCAGGATGTTGTCGACGATCTCGGTGTTGATGCTCTCGATGACGCCGGTGTAGCCGAAGTTCTCGCTGTCCTTGGGGACCGCCTCCAGAAAGTTGGCGTCCTTCCCGGAGATGCCTACGGCCCGGGCTCCCTGGGAGTTGAGCAGGGAGACGATCTCCTTGTTGATCTCGCCGCTGAGAACCATCTCGGCGATCCGCATCACTTCCCGGGTCGTCACCCGCTGTCCGTCGACGAAACGGGTATCGACTCCCAGATCCGCCAGGAGCCGGGTGATGTTCTTGCCGCCACCGTGGACGATCACCGGCTGCATCCCCACGGTATGGAGCAGGACGATATCCTGGGCGAACTTCGCCTTGAGCTCGTCGCTCTCCTGGGCCGAACCGCCGTATTTGATGACGATCTTCTCCCCCCGGAACTTCCG
>CAZGGT010000250.1:0-6542 GCA_964525335.1 uncultured Nitratifractor sp.
AGGCAATAAAAGGGACGCTGAAAAGTAGGATTTGGATTTTCTTTCATATAAAATGAGATGAACATGATATCATGATATAATGTTCGGAAATGGAACAGGAAGAATCGGTGAGCGGGAAATTGCAGGGTGGATGTCAGAATCTTATCGTGGTGACGGACGGAGAGAAGGTGCTTGATGCCAACCGCCGTTTTTTCCGTTTTTTCGGTGTCGATTCCGCTGCGGCGTTTCGGGAGCGATACGGAGAGCTCTCCCAGGTGGTCGAAGCGGTGGATGCCTATGGCTATCTGTTTCCGGATGGAGGAAGCGAATGGTTGGAGCCTCTGAAGTCGGAGGGAAGCAAACGCTATCGCTTGCGTCTGAGGGGGATCGACGGGAGCCGGGTCTTCGCCGTGACGATGTCCATGGCGGCCGGAAAAAGGGAGGGGCGTTACGTTCTTCATCTGAACGACATCACCGATATCGAAGAGTACAAACTCCGTCTCAAAGCTTCCCATCAGCGTCTACAGGCCTATATGAACGTATTGGATGCGGCCGATATCGTCACCCGAACCAATCCCCAGGGGATCATCACCTATGCCAACGAGCGTTTTTTGGAGGTGAGCGGGTACAGCCGGGAAGAGGTACTCGGAAAAAACCACCGCATCATCCGGCATCCCGACATGCCCTCTTCGTTGTTCGAGGAGATGTGGGATACCATTCTCAAAGGAGAGATCTGGCAGGGGCAGATCACCAACCGGAGGAAAGACGGAAGCGGCTATATCGTCGATGCCACCATCGGACCGATCTTCGACAATGACGGAAAGATCGTGGAGTTTATCGGGATCCGCCACGATGTGACGGAACTGGTACGTGCCCGCGAACGTGCGGAAAAAGCTGAAATGGCCAAAACCCTTTTCTTCGCCAACCTTTCCCATGAAATTCGCACGCCTCTCAACGCGATCCTGGGCTTCACCTCTCTCCTGAGGCATCGAAAAGATCTTCCCGAGGATGTCCAGAGAATGATCGGAGTCATCGACGAAAGCGGCAGTACGCTGTTGCAGGTGGTCAACGACATTCTCGATCTCTCCAAATTCGAGCAGGGCCACGTCAACGTGGAGCTCCGGGTATTCGTCCCGGCGCAGAACCTTCGCAAAACCGTCGCGCTCTTCGAACCCCGGGCCCGGGAGAAGGGGGTGACGCTGCGCTGGGAGATCGATCCGGAATTGGACCGAAAAGTCTATGGAGATCCCCATCGTCTACGTCAGGTCCTTTCCAATCTCCTTTCCAACGGGATCAAATTTACGGAAAAGGGCGGAGAAGTGCTTTTGCGGGCGCAGGCGGAACCGGCCCCGAAGGGAAAAGTCCGGATCCGTTATGAAGTGGCCGACAACGGGATCGGAATCGCACCCGAGGCCCAGGCAAAGATTTTCCGTCCCTTCGAACAGGCTGACAACTCCACCGAGCGTCAATACGGAGGTACGGGATTGGGATTGCCGATCTGTGCCCGAATCGTCGAAGCGTTGGGTGGAGAGCTCTCTCTGAAAAGCCGGATCGGAGAGGGAAGCCGCTTTTTCTTTACGCTCGAATTCGAGGAGGCGGGCGAAGAAGAACCGACGGTCTGTGAAGAGGCTCCGGCATTTTCGCAGGAGGAGGATCTTCGGTTTGTAGGGGAAGTTCTCGTGGCGGAGGATTTCCCCTTCAACCAGGAACTGATCCGCGCCTTTCTTCAGCGCTGCGGCGTGGAAAACCCCGAGATGGTGGACAACGGCCTGGATGCCCTGGAACGCATTCGGAACAAACGCTACGATCTGATCTTTCTCGATATCGAGATGCCGGGGATGCGGGGAGACGAGGTTCTGCGTACCCTGCGCAGCGAGGAGGAAGATCCCGATGTGCGGCGGCGGATCGTCGCTTTGACCGCCTATGCCGATGAAAAAAACCTGAGGGCTTTTCTGGAGATGGGCTTCGACGACATCGTGGTGAAGCCGTTTGACGAAGAATCTCTGAAAGCGGTTCTTTCCCGATTTCTTCGTGCACAGAAATCCGAAGCCCGTTCCCGGGAGGTTCCCAATGAGAATCGGGAAGAGCTCAGCGGGGAACTTCGTAAACTGTTCCATTCGGGACTTGGAGACGAGATCGCCCGGATGCGGGAATGGCTGGAGGCACGGAGTTGGCGGGACCTTACCGAAGCGGCTCAGAAGTTTCAGGCGGGTGCCCAGGCCGTGGGCCTCGAAGAAGCGGCCGAAATCGCCATGCGGATCGCCCGACTCGCCTCCGGCGGACCTTCCGAAAGCTCCGAAAAAGAGATCGACACTCTCCTCCGCCGTCTCGTCGAAACGATCCGATAATTTCGGTTCCGAATCGCTCCGGTTTCTCCGTGCGACGGATTTCGCTACCGTCGGGACGAACTCTCTTGCGGCATGGAGGCAAGGGGCGGGAAAACCAAAGCTGCTATAATAGCTTCCAAAAATTTTCAGACGGATCGATGCAAACGATTTCAGGAACCCGTTGAGAGAACAAAGGAAGAGATAGATGCAGCTTTTCGATGACGACGACTACATGATGACGACTCCCAAAGAGAACTTTTTCCAGGTCCTGCGTACGGCCAATCAGAACATCGTGGAGAATGAGCTGGAGAAGCTTGTCGAGCGCCTGGCGGTAGCCGAGCGATTGCTGGAGGAGAAAGGAATGGAGGAGGAGTACGAGGAACAGGTGCGCGCTCTGCCCATGATCGATCCGGAAGACATCGAGAACCGGAAAAACTCTCTTTTTATCGAGACCGTGGGCAAGATCGTCACACAGTGCGAATAGGATTCCGGGGTGCTTGAAGCGGTCGAACGGCAGATCGGACACTACATCGCCGATCTGCGGGATGCGGATGCGGCGTCGCTCTACGCCAGGCTGCCGGCGGGCAAGCGGCTGCGGGCGCGGCTGATTCTCACCATCGCCGGGTCGAAAAGCGCGACGGTCAAAACGGCGGCGGTGGTGGAGATGATCCACGCCGCCAGTCTGCTCCATGACGATGTGATCGACGATGCCTATACCCGTCGGGGGCGGCCCTCCATCAACGCCCTCTACGGCAACAAAACCTCCATTATGTTCGGCGACGTCCTCTATTCCAAAGCCTTCCACGAGCTGGTGGATATCGACCGGCAGGTGGCCCGGGTCGTCTCCGCGGCGGTCGTGGAGCTGAGCCTGGGAGAGCGCCGGGATGTACTCCTGTCCGAGTCCTTCAACACCGACCGGGAGGCCTACCTCCGGATGATCTACCAGAAGACCGCCAGCCTGATCGAAGCGGCCGCGGAAGCCGCGGCGATCCTGGCGGGGAAGAACCGGGAGGCCTACCGCACCTACGGCAGGAATCTCGGCCTCGCGTTCCAGATGATCGACGACATTCTCGATATCACCCAGAGCGAGGAGCAGCTGGGCAAACCGGCGATGCACGATTACGAGGAGGGGAAGACGACCCTTCCCTACATCTACCTCTACGAAGCGCTGGATCCGGCGGATCGTACGCGACTCCTGGCGATGCACGGCCGTCCCGTTACGGAGGAGAATGCCGCCTGGATCCGAAGAAAGATGATCGAGACCGGTGCTCTCGAACAGGCACGCGGCGAAGCGTCGGCACTGGTTCGTGAGGCGATCGCCCTCATGGAACGGGAGGGGGAGCCCGAGCTGGAGGCGATCGCCCGGAACATGATCGAAAGGGACTACTGAGATGCACTACCAGGTGGTCAGTTTCAACTACAAACATTGCGACCTCGAGCAGCGGGAAACCCTGGCCTTCAAAAACGAGGAGGAGATCCGGGAGTTTCTCAAGACCCTGGTGGCCTTCGATTTCATTCTCGAAGCTTTTGTCATCAACACCTGCAACCGGGTGGAGATCGTCACCGCCAGCCGGGACAATTTCGCCACCTTCCACGCGGTTCTGGGGCTCCTGAGCCGGAGCCGGGGAGTCAACTTCTACGAGCTGGAAAAAAGCGCCCGGCGCTACGAGAACGAGGAGGCTGTTCGCCATCTCTTCAGCGTCGTCAGCTCTTTGGATTCCCTGGTCATCGGAGAGGCCCAGATCACGGGCCAGGTGAAACAGGCGTTCAAACTCTCCTTCGACAACGGTACGGCGGGACGGGAGCTCAACCGGGTACTCAGCTACGCCGTCAAATGCGCCGCCGAAGTGCGCAACGTCACCAACATCTCCGAAAACCCCGTCTCCATCGCTTCCGTCGCCGTGGCCCAGGCCGCCGAGGAAGTGGGCGGGTCCCTGGCGGGAATGACCGGCGTCGTGGTGGGGACCGGTGAGATGGGACGTCTGGCGGCCAAGCATCTGCTGCGCTCCGGCGCGGACGTAGTGCTGATCTCCCGGACCCGGGAAAAAGCCGAAATCCTGGCGGAAGAGCTGGGAGAGAACGTCCGGGTGGACGATTTCGACAAACTGGAGCGTTACATCAATCGGTACCGTCTCCTCTTCACCGCCACCGCTTCTCCCGAGCCGATCATCACCCGTTCCATGGTGGAGGAGAAGCCGATTCGCCGGATCTGGTTCGATATGGCGATTCCCCGGGATATCGAAGATGGGGTGGAGTGCGACGTCAAGATCTACCGCATCGACGACCTCCAGGCGATCTCCAAAAACAACCACGCCCTGCGTCAGGAACAGGCGCTCCGGGCCCAGGAGATCGTGGAACGCTACCGGGAGGAGTTCTACCGCTGGCTTCAGGCCCTCTCCGTCGAGCCGGTGATCAAGCGGATGCGCCTCGACGTGCTGGACGTGGTCGAGGCGGAAGTGGAACGGGCCCTGAAAAAGGGATACATCCCCGAGGCGTCCGCCGAAAACGTCCGCTACCTGGTGGCCCAGGCCTTCGACAAATATCTCCACGAACCGACCCGCCGCCTCCGCCGGGTTTCCAAGGAGACCGAGGGGAGCCGGGCCATCGAGGCGATCAAGGAGATCTTCGCCATCGATACCTCCGACGTGGATCCCAAACAATACAAAAGCGCAATAAAGGATATGAACCCATGAGATGTTCACGGATGCTGATTCCCACCGCCAAGGAAGCCCCCAGCGATGCGGTGCTTCCCAGCCACATCTACCTGATCCGCGCCGGCATGATCCAGAGCGTCGGTGCCGGGCTCTACAATTTCCTTCCCCTGGGCAAGCGGGTCCTGGACAGGGTGCGTTCCGTCGTCAAAGAGGAGCTCGACGCCGCGGGCTGTCTGGAGGTGGACCTGGCCTTCGTCACCCCCGCCGAACTTTGGCGGGAGAGTGGGCGTTTCGAGAAGTACGGCAAGGAGCTGCTGCGTTTCACCGACCGCAAGGAGAACGAGTTCGTCCTCGGCCCCACCCACGAAGAGATGATGGTCAACCTGGTCCGCGCCAGCGTCAAAAGCTACAAGCAGCTTCCTCTCCACCTCTACCAGATCAAGACCAAGTTCCGCGACGAGATTCGTCCCCGTTTCGGCCTGATGCGGGGACGGGAGTTCCTGATGGAAGACGGCTACAGCTTCCACAAGGACGAGGAGGATATGAAGCGGGAGTTCGAGCACATGGAGGCGACCTACAGCCGGATTTTCACCCGTCTGGGATTGGATTTCCGGGTGGTGGAGGCCGACAGCGGGGCCATCGGCGGCAGCGGTTCCAAGGAGTTCATGGTCCTGGCGGAGAGTGGAGAAGATACCCTCGTCGTCTGCGACGGCTGCGACTACGGAGCCAACATCGAGGCGGCGATCCGCGCTCCCAGGGAGGCGCCGAAATACGAGGAGGGGGACGAACCCTTCATGACGCCCGGAGAGTTCCATACTCCCGGAGTCACCACCATCGACGCTCTGGCGGAATTTTTCCGCATCGATCCCCACCATCTCGTCAAGGCCGTGGCGAAAAAGGCGCTCTACGATGGAGGAGAGGAGGCGATCGTCCTCTTTTTCATTCGGGGCAACGACGAGTTGGAAGAGACCAAGGCCTGCAACGCCGTCGGGGCCAACGAACTGGTGGATGTGGGCGAGGAGGAGCTCCGGGCTGCGGGACTCACTCCCGGATATATGGGATTCGTCGGCCTTCCCGCAGGGATCCGCTACGTCATCGACCGGGAGCTTCGGGGAGAAAACAATCTCATCATGGGCGCCAACCGGGAAGAGTACCACCGCATCGGGGTCCAGGTCCCCGACGTCAGCGAACATTTCGCCGACCTGGTGGCGGTGCAGGAGGGGGACCGCTGTGCCCGCTGTGGCGGGACGCTGCGCCATACCAAGGGGATCGAGGTGGGGCATATTTTCCAGCTGGGGACCCGCTACAGCGAACCGCTGGGGGCGACCTTCCTGGACGAGAACGGCAAGGCCCGCCCCTTCGTCATGGGGACCTATGGCATCGGGGTCAGCCGGCTCCTGGCGGCGATCATCGAACAACATCACGACGAGCGGGGGTGCATCTGGACCCGGGAGTCGGCTCCCTTCGATGTGCACATCATCGTCTCCAACATCGCCAACGATGCCGAGCGGGAGGCTGCGGAAGCCCTCTACCGCACCTTGACGGAACGGGGGATCGAGGTGCTTTTCGACGACCGCAAGGA
>CAZGGT010000251.1:0-1923 GCA_964525335.1 uncultured Nitratifractor sp.
GCCGAAAAGCTCCGCCATCACCGCTTTGGGCTCGATGCCCCGGGCGATCGCCATGACATGCTCACGGTAGGTGCTGAAGACGTCGCCGTGGTCGAAGGCCTTCATCGCCGCCACGCTCAGCGCCTCCTGGCCGATATCCAGGTGCAGAAAACCGGAGATCTCCCCCGTCATATAGTGCTCTTTGGCGGCATATTCGAACTTCCGTCCCAGCACCATCATGTAGTAGAGCTCTTCCGCTTTCAGTTTGTCCATGCTCATGCTCCGAACTCCTCCAACGCTTCCATCACCGGCGTCATGTACATCAGGGCCGGCCCGCCGTGCATCAGCACCGCCTGCATCGCCGCGTCGATCACCTCTTCACGGGTCGCGCCCGCAGTCAGCGCCCCCTTGGTATGGAGGGCGATGCACCATTCGCACTGCGCCGCCACCGCCAGGGCCAGGTTGATGAGCTCTTTCTGTTTCGTATCGAGGGCACTCGGTTTTTCCACGGCCGTCATGAACCCGTGGAAGGCTTTGATCTGTTCGGGCGCCTCTTTCTGAAGCGTGCCGATCAGTTTCTCGATCTCCTTGAGTTTTTCCGTATATCGTCCCATTCTCTACTCCTTTCTTTGCGAGCTTTCTCCCATTCTACTCCCGGGAAATTAACGGAATTCAAAAGAAGAAATTTGTCAGTTTTTTTTAACCGGGAGGGTATGTGGAGGATTCGGAGAGGCCGTTGATCCCTTGGAACTCCGCTGCCGGAAAGGACCGAAATCGGATGCTTCGGGTTTAGAAGGGGAGGTAGATCTTCTGGAGGAGCTCCCGGTATTCGCTTTCGGGATCGCTTTGGAGGGTGATCCCGCCGCCGCTTTTGTAGAGGAGCCCTTCGGGGGTCGTTTCGATGAAGCGGATCAGGACGGCGGAGCGGAGCTCCTCTCCCCGGCAGACGCCGAAAATCCCGGTGTAGAAGCCCCGCTCATACTCCTCCACCTCGGCGATGATTTCGCAGGTGCGGCGCTTGGGGGTCCCGGTGACGGAGCCGGCGGGGGTGATCCGCTCCAGGAGGGTGCCGAGGTGTCCGCGCCATTCTCCGGGCAGCTCTCCGGCGATCTCGGAGCTTGCCTGGAGCAGTTCCCGCTCTCCCGCCCGGATCGTCTCCAGATAACGGAAGCGTTCCACCCGGACCTTCTCGGCGATCCGGTTGAGGTCGTTGCGCATCAGATCGGTGATCATGACGTGCTCCGCCGTCTCCTTTTCGTCGGCGAGGAGGCGGCGGGAGGCGTCGGGGAGGGAAGCGTCGAGGGTTCCTTTCATGGGGAAGGTGCGGACGGTCCCCTCCCGGATCGTGACGAACCGTTCGGGGCTGAAACAGCTGAAGAGCCCCGGGACGTGGAGTTTGCAGGGGGCGTGGGCGGCGTGAAAGAGCTCCTCCAGGGTCCGGTCGCTCTCGACGGGGGTGGGAAAGGTGAGGTTGAGGAGGTAGGTGTTGCCGGCGCGGATCTCCTCCTGCACCCGCCCGATCGCCTCCCGGTAGCGGGCGTAGGGGAGGGGATCGGCCCGGAAGATCCGGGGCGGGGCGACGGGGCGGGGGGTGTAGTTCTGCCAGTCGTCGAGACGATAGAAGAGTCCCGGGGGCAGGCGGTCGAGGGGTTCGGCGTAGATGCGGGAGCGGTCGTAGGAGAGGAGAAAGAGAAAATCCTCTCCTTCCGCCCCCAGCCGGTCGATGCGGCGGAAGCCCGCTTCCCGCTCATACCATCGCATGGGAACGTTCGGATTCCTGAATGTCGGGCGCCAAGAAGGGGAAGGCTCTCCGCCCTCAGCGCTCGGCTTCATACTTCTTGGAGTCCAGGAGCAGCAGCTTGAGCACGGCCATGCGGACGTAGACGCCGTTGCGCACCTGGTCGAGGACCATGCAGCGGGGATCGTCGAGGATCTCGTCGGAGA
>CAZGGT010000252.1:0-10333 GCA_964525335.1 uncultured Nitratifractor sp.
ACCGCACCGGCGACATCGCCGCCTTCGACGCCAAAGAGGTGGTCAGCACCACCGAAATGGGGAGCATCATCGACGACTACGCTTCCAAGTGAGCGTTCGGCGTTTAGCATTAAGCGTTGAGTGTTGAGCGTTCAGTGTTCGGCGTTTAGCAGGGAGGCTCTCTTCGTTATAATCTCTCCATGAACACTCTTCCTTTTCCGGATTTTCTCTCTTCTTTTCCTTTGCAACTGCAAAAAGAGATGCAACGGGTTCGCCATTTCCTCCGCCGGGAGTACGGCGCCCGCTGCCGCATCGTCGGCGGGGCGGTGCGGGATCGGCTGCTGGGGCGGCCGGTGGAGGATCTGGACCTGGAGGTCTACGGCCTGGAGCCGGAACCGTTCGCCGAAGCGATGGATCGGCTGGGGGCCGACGGGGTGGGGAAGAGCTTTTTCGTCTACAAGCTGGGGCACCTAGACATCGCGTTGCCCCGCGTCGAGCGCAAGGTGGGACGGGGGCACCGGGGCTTCGCCGTGGAGCCGGCCCGGGACGAGCGGGAGGCGAGCCGGCGGCGGGATTTCACCGTCAACGCGCTGCTCTACGACCCGGAGGAGGAGCGGATCCTCGACTACTGGGGCGGGCTGGAGGATCTGCGGCTGCGGAAGCTGCGCTGCGTCGATCCGGCCACCTTCGTGGAGGATTCCCTCAGGGTGTTGCGGGGGATGCAGTTCGCCGCCCGGCTGGGCTTTCGCGTGGAGGAGGAGACCTGCCGCCTCTGCCGGGAGATCGAGCTCTCCGATCTTCCCGGCGCCCGGATCTTCGGGGAGTTCGAAAAGATGTTTCACGGTGCCTGGCCCCACTACGGCCTCTATGCCCTGGAGAGTCTGGGAATCTCCCGGAGACTCTGGGGAGCGGGGCTTCCCCGGCGGGAGTTCGTGGTGGCGGCCCGGCGGATGGCCCGATGGCGTGCCGCGGCGCCCGGGCTCTTCGCCCCCTATGGGTTCCTGACGGTCTATCGCCAGTATGTCGGAGTTCCCCTGGAGAAGATTCTGGAAGCGATCGACGCTCCCAGGCGTTACCGGCGGGCCCTGGAGCGATTGCCGAACCTGCCGAGTCGAATCGATCCTCCGTTCGTCGCATTGTTGGCGGAGAAAGCGGGAATCCGTTACAGTCCTTATCGGATCGTTCCGGAAATTCGGAAGATCGCGCAGGAGCTGGGAATTTGGGAGGAGGCGTTTGATCCGGGGATCCGGGCCGAGGAGTTGATTTCCCGGGGGATTCGGGGGCGGGAACTGGGAGAGGAACTCCGTAGAATTCGTGCCGAAGCGGTTGCGGCTCTGGCACCTCTCCGCGGGGAGAAGGCTTCCTCCCCCGACCCGGGGAATCCGATTCGCGGAGGTACAGAGCTTCCAAAGGAGAATCCATGAACGTCCGGGGCGTACTCTCTTTGTTGTTGTTGGGAGTTTTTGGACTCGGTGCCGGAGTTTTTCCGGGAAAAGAGGAAGAGTATCGACCTCTCTATGCCTACAGTGGGAGTTATCGGACCGTTTCGGGATTCTATGCGACCGCACTGGAATGGGATCCCCGGACTCTTGCGTATGCCGAACACTTTTCGCTGGTGGAACCGGGAGGATTGGAAGAGGTTGCCGCGCTGAAAAAACGGGGAAAACTCCGACGGTATCGGCATGTGGTTGCCTATGAGTGGTTGGCGGGATTTTACCACCGTTCCGGAGAGGGATTCGGGAACAATCGCTTTCTGCACTGGGTCTGGACGCATCGGAAGAAGACGCTCCTCAATGCATCGGTGGATGTGCATCCCATGGGTGGAGAGGATTACTATTATGACCTTTGCAATCCCGAACTGAGATCCCGGAGGGTGTCGGAATTGAGTCGGCGGGTTCGGGAACTGGGAATCGACGGACTCTTTTTCGACTGGGCCGATGCGGGATATCTCGCGGAAGATCCCCGGTTTCGGAAACTTTATCGGGTCTTTCGTACCCGACATCCGGGCATGGGAATTCGGGAGTTCGTTGGATGTGCCGGGGAATTCTATCGGGACTTGCGACGCAAAGGTGTATTGATCGTCACCAATCAGGCCTATCGTCATCCCCGGCTCCTACGTCATGTCGACTACGACATGACCGAAAGTTACCTCTGTACCAACCGACGGAGCGGAAAAAAAATCCGTCTGGACGGGCGTATGACCCGAAAACCCCGGACCGTTTACGTGGGGTTCAAAGAGATTTTCGACTATTTCCGCCTTTTGAAAGAGTATCGGGCCCGATATGAAAAGACGGGATTTCGGAACTTCATTTACATGAATTATGCGGCTCCACGGCTGATTCCTTGGAACGGTGGATATCGAAGCGCTCCGGATCGGGAGAGTATCTATTTCGTTTATGCCATGAGTCGACTGGCGGGATTCATTCCCTATACGGAGATCCCCTGGAAAAGAACGTTGGAAGAGACCCCTCTCTATTTCGCGGATTTGGGAGAAGCGTTGGGCCCTCCGGTAGAGAGCGATCCGTTTTTCTACCGGGAGTTCGAAAACGGGATCGTCATCGTAGCCCGGGGCCTCCGGCGGGACCGCTATCTGAAACTTGACGGGATCGCGGCGAATCGGCTCTACGATCTCAAAGAGCACCTTTGGTTCGATAGCAGCGGAGGAGAGACGACGATTCGGATGAATGCCCGATACGATCCGGAAACGGGGCACTATCTCCCCAGCGCCAAGGTGTTTATCTATGGAAATGAGTAAACCGGAAATGAAGATCGGACTCTGTCTCAGCGGCGGGGCGTTGCGGGCGGCGGCCCAGATCGGGGCGCTGCGCTTCCTGGAAGAGGAGGGGGTGGAGATCGCCGCCCTTTCCGGCAGCAGCGCCGGCGCGATGGTGGGATTGCTCTGGGCGGCGGGGTGGGAGAGCGGACGGATCGAAGCTTTTCTGCGCTCCCTGCGCAAGCGGGACCTCTTCCGGCCCGGATGGGGAGAACCGGGACTGTGTACTCTCGACGGGGTGGAGCGTCTCCTGCGCCGGGAATTGGGAGCGCTGGAATATACCGATCTTCGGATCCCCTGCCACATCTGTGTGACGGAGCTGGAGAGTGCCCGCAGCCGCTATCTGGATACCGGAGATCCCATCGCCAATGCGCTGGCTTCCTGTGCGCTCACTCCGCTCTTTTCCCCCCGAACGATCGCGGGGGTCCGGTACATCGATGGGGGCTTCAGCGACAATCTGCCGGTCCGGCCCCTCCGGGATCGGGGTTTGCCGGTTCTTTCCCTCAACGTCAACGCTCTTTCCCGGCAACCGCTCAGAAGTTTCCGCACTCTTCTGAGACACTCCCTGATGGTCATGCTCAACAGCAATATCCGTCCCTCCCGGGAGCTCAGCGACGCCTATCTGGAGATCCGGGGGATCGCGGAGATGCCCATCTTCGCCTTTTCCGAGCTGGACAAAGCCCTGGAGGCCGGGTACCGTGAGATGCGGGAAGCCTGGCCCGATCTGCGTCAAAAACTGGAAGGGCCGTTCGTGCTATAATCCGACGACCGGTACTTCCCGGGTGGATCCCGGGAATTCGGACACAAAGGATCGACGATGAACATCATTATCGCAGGAGCGGGAAAGGTGGGGTTCAACCTGGCCCGGACCCTCTCCCACGTCCACAACGTCACGGTCATCGACCGCAACTCCGAAGCCCTCCAACGGCTTCAGGAGTCCCTGGATATCCTGCCGGTTCATGGCGATATCGAGGATCCCCAGACCTACCGCAAGCTCATCGATCACGAAGCGGATCTCTTTATCGCGGTAACCGATCTGGACGAGGCCAATCTGATTTCGACGCTGATCGCCGACGATCAGATCCGGGTGGAGCGCAAGATCATCCGTCTGCGCAACCAGTTTTTTTCCCGAAGTTCCATTCTGGAGAAGCTGGGAGTCGACGAAACGGTCTTTCCTCTCGATCTCAGCTCCCGGGGCGTCGCCTCGCTGCTGGAGTATCCCCGTGCCAACAACGTCAAACGTTTTCCCGATACGGAGCTCAAACTCTTCTCTCTGAGGGTTTCCCGAGCGGTGGAGGCGGAGGAGTTGGAGGCCGACGGCATCGCCGTGGTGGGGATCGAACGGGAGAAGCGCTTCGAGATCCCCGAAAAAAACGGCCGCATCGAAGAGGGGGATCTGGTCTACCTCTTCGGCGACGTGGAGACCGTTCGAGGGTATTGCGCCCGACTGGAAGGGGAGACCCCCTGGAAGATTCAGCGCTGTGCCGTCTTCGGAGCTTCCGATTTGGGAGTTGCCATCGCCCGGACCCTTGTGGAGAACGGCATGGAGGTCAAAATTCTCGACGAAGACCCCGATCTATGCCGGGTGGCGGATGAAGCCCTGGAGGGAGAAGTGCTGGCCATCAACTGCAAATACGGGACCGAAGAGGTCTTCGAAGAAGAGGGCCTGGCCAATGCCGATATGGTAATCGCCGCTACCGACAACGACGAATACAACATCATCAAATGTCTGGAGGCCCGGGAGCACGGAATCCGCAAAGTCGTGGCCATCAACAACGAGATGGAGTACTACAAACTGATGCACTCTCTGGGAATCGTCGTCATCCGGGGGCCGAAAATGGCGGCCTTCCACCGGATCGTGGAGACGATCCACTCCACCCGGGTTTTGATGGAACGCAAATACTGCGGAGGGGAGGGGACGGTTTTCCTGCGCCGGGTGTTGGAAGGTGGGCCTCTCGTCGGCCGGCGGGTGAAAATGCTCCGGCGGGAAGGGGTCCGTTCCCTGGTGGTTCGTCAAGAGCGGATCCTCTTCGGATCCGAAGAGGTGGGGGCCTTGGAGGCGGGGGATCTCCTCTGCGTCTTCGCCGTGGCGGCCGAATCCGAAGCCGTGGAGCAGTGGCTCGATGGACTATAAGAGCATTCTGCGCTTTCTCTCCCAGATCGGCATCGTCCTGGGGCTGCTGATGACCGGAGACCTGATCGTCGCCTGGATCTACGGCGAAGCCGACGGGCCGATCCTCCTCTTTCTGCTCGTGTTCATCCTGGGCAATCTGGCGATCTTCTTCGCCCTGCGCTCCCACCCCATGCGCCTGGGAATCCGGGAGAGCATCCTTTCGGTCAATCTGCTCTGGATCCTCCTGGGGATCGCCGGAGGCATCCCCCTGATGCTCTACACCTCCGTCGATCCCGCCGGTGCCTTTTTCGAGGCGATCAGCGGCTTCACCACCACCGGAGCTACGGTCTACGGCGAGATCGAGTCCCTGCCGAAACTCATTCTCTTTCACCGCAGCCTGATGCACTGGATCGGGGGAATGGGGATTATCGTCCTGGGGGTAGGGCTCCTCTCCATGATCAATCCCAGCGGGAGTCTGAGCCTTTTCCGGGCCGAGTCGACGGGAATCCAGATCGAGAAGCTTCGTCCCAAGATCCGGGAGACCGCCCTGAGCCTCTGGGGGGTCTATCTGACGCTGACCGTCGTCGATGCGCTGCTGCTCAAAGGCTTGGGAATGGGCTGGTTCGATGCCGTCAACCATGCCTTTTCCACCCTCTCCACCGGGGGGTTTTCCACCAAAAACGCCTCCATGGGATACTGGGCCGATTCTCCGGCGATTCTCTGGGTGACGACCCTCTTCATGATGCTTGCGGGAATCAACTTCCTGGCCCATCTCCGGCTGGTCCACCGGGATTTCAGCGGGTATCGCAGCGAAGAGTTCCGCTGGTACCTGGCGGTGTTCCTGGTCCTCTCGATCGCCCTGACCCTCACCCATGAGACCGAAACGTTCGATACGCTGGGGCATGCGGCGACCCATAGCTTTTTCACCGTGGCTTCCGTCATGACCACCACCGGCTTCGCTTCCACCGACTACGGTCTCTGGACCCATCCCGCCATCGCGTTGATTTTCGTGGCGATGATGATGGGAGGGAATGCCGGTTCCACGGCCGGGGGGATCAAGATCGTCCGCTACGTCGTCATTTTCAAGACCCTCTTTTCCGAGCTCAAGCGTATTCTCCACCCCCGAGCCACCATTTCGGTCTTCATCGACGGACGCCGGGTCCACGACGGGGTCATCGCCGCCGTTTTCGGCTTTTTCCTCCTTTATATTTTCACCAACATCGTGTTGACGGTCTACCTTTACGCCCGGGGATTCGATGCCATGACGGCGCTTTCGGGCGCCCTGGCCATCGTCGGCAACATCGGCCCCGGGTTTGCCCGGGTCGGGCCGGCGGAAAATTTCGGCTTCTTCTCCGGCATCGACAAGATCGTACTTTCCCTCGGCATGATCATCGGCCGTTTGGAGTGTTATACCGTCTATCTGCTTTTCAGCGTCTCGTTCTGGAAAAAATTTTAGCGTTCCGTTCCATCGCCATCCTCTTCCCGCTCCAGGATGACGACCGCGATGGCGAACCCGCCGTCGTGGCTGATGGAGAGGGAGCTTTGGCGCAGGGGAAAGCGCCGGGATGCTTCGGGAGAGAGGGTAAAGGAGGGAGCGCCCCGGGAATCTTTTTTCAGACGGATGTCGTGAAAAGAGAGTTCGCTGCCGATTCCGCACCCAAGGGCTTTGGCGATCGCCTCCTTGGCGGCCCAGTATCCGGCATAAGAGGCGGACGAAGTCCGGTGGGGGTCGTGTTCGTCATCCCCGAGATAGCGGGCTGTAAAACGGGGGCCGAAGCGTCGAAGGGCCCGTTCGATCCGGGCGATGGCCACGATATCGGTGCCGATGTTCAGCATGGAGGGCTCAGCCGAAGCGCAGGAAGATCCCGATGGCCAGGGAGAAGATCACGGTCCAGAAGAGGACCAGGGGCATGTGCCAGCGCTCGGGGAGATCCCAGCGTTCCTCCATCATCGTGGTGATCTTCATGGCCGGGACACTCATGAAGAGCAGCATGACGATGCTGAAGACCAGCGTCAGGACGATATCCATATTGCTCATTTCAGCGCACTCCGTAGTACTCTTGGACGAAGCGTTTCTCTCGGGCATTCCTGAGAGGGACGTTTCGGACGATCGTTCCATTGTCGTCGAGAATTTCGAGGGTATCGCCCCGGAGTTTCAGGTGGGTTTTGGCCCATTGACGCTCCAGATCCCGGAGCCGGTTGTAAAAATTGACGGCATCGGGTTCCTCTTTGAACCCGGGGTTGTCCCTGCGAAGGATTTTCAGACCTCCCAGGCCGTTTTCGACACGGAACGGGGCGTAGTTCCGGACGATGGGATAGATCCGGGCGTCCCGATGAGGCGGTCTCCCCATGATAAACGCCACACCCGCCAGGAAGATCATGACCGCTCCCAGGGCGAAGCCGAGTTTTTTGCTGAACATTTTGTCATCCTCATGTAGGGGAAATTCGGGAAAGTATAGGCTTTCCTCCATTAGAGCCTGTTGACAGTTATCAAGGGAGAGCGGAGGGGAAAGCTGGTAAACTCTCTGAAAAACCGTGCCAAGGAGAGGCGTATGCTGGGAAAATTTTTCTATCTGGAAGGGGCCTATCTGATTCTGGGGGGCATCATTCTTCTGGTGACCCTCTATGTCACCACCCGCCCCTTTATGTCCCCCTCCGCCCCCAAAAAGGGGCTCATCGGAGTCGGGCTTGTCCTGGCTCTTTTTATCGGAGCCCATTTCTGGATCACCACCTCACGGATCGCGGAGGTACGCCGGGCCTTCGAAGCGGGGAAGCCGGTTCTCTGCGAAAGCCGGATGCTGCGCAAGATGGCCCAGTCCATCGAAATCCGCAAGGGCGTGGCCGGCTGGAAGATCGAAGGTGACAATTTCGTCTCTCCCCAGTATGTCCGTCCTTTTCACCTTGCCCGCTGTATCGTGGCGAAGCCCCTTCCCAAACCCTTCTGATCCCCACTGATCCCGGGATCAAGATCCTGTATGCGTTTCGGGCCCCCGGACGCTCCGTTTTTATCTGTTTCTTCATCAGATATTTCAGCATAAAATTTTCAAGAAAACCCTTCCCGGTTGACCGGAGTCAACCCGTGCCGGGGGGAAAATTGACATAATAACCCATGCTCTAAGCAGCATAAAGCCCAAAGGAGGTCCATTTCATGGGAAATTTTACCGGTTGGCCCGAGATCGCGCCGGACCAGTTTCTCCCGATCTTTATCGTCGCGACGCTGGTTCTGGTCTTCGGAGTGGGGTATGCCGCGATCATCACCCTGGCCAAAATGGGTTTTTTCTCCCGGAAATGGATGCCGGTCGGCTATCTGTTCTGGGGATTGCAGACATTTTGTCTGTACGAGCTTGCCGTTCTGATCCACAGCAACCACTACACCACGAAGGTGCTGCTGGTGACGATGGTGGCCTATCTCTTTGTACCGCATCTCTATTTCTACCTGGTGTCGGAGTCGGAGAAACGGTACGAGAACGACCACACAGATTCAAACCAATAAAGGAGGAAAAATGGCTGAGAAGAAAGCATCGGTCTGGACGAGTATCAGCTTCTGGCGGCGCTCGGCGGCCTGGGTCACCGGCTTCGCCACGGTATTGCTGATTTGGCTGACGTTCGACACTATGGGACAGATCAGGATGGGAACCGACGAGGAGCTGGCAAACGGGGTCAAACGACGGATTCCCGCGCCCACCGTCGTCAACTACAAGATCGGCTACAAGTACGATGAGAAGCGGGGCTTGGAAGCCCCCGTCATCGGCCCCGAGAAGCAACCGCTGTTCGGCAAGGAGATGAGCCCCGAGGAGGCGGCCAAGATGCTGCACATGGGCAAGCTCACTTCCCAGTCCAAAAACTGCATGGATTGCCATACCCTGCTGGGGAACGGCGCCTACTACGCGCCCGACCTGACCAAAGCATGGCTCGATCCCATGTGGGAAAAGACCATGCCCGCCATGACCGGCGCGAAGAGCAAAGAGGAGGCGATGGTGAAGTTCCTGATGCATCCCGAACAGTATCCCACCCACGCCCGCATGATGCCCAACCTGGGAATCACCGAAGAAGAGGCCAAGGCACTGGTGGTGTTCCTGAAGCATATGTCTTCCATCGACACCAACGGATTCCCCAGAGGCTTCTCCAAGACGGCAAAAGAATTCGAGACAGGAGGCACCTATGCTAAGTAGTATCAAAACCGCGCAGTTCACTTCGCCTTCCAAGCAGTTGGCGATGATGTATTTCCGGGTGGCGATCGTGCTCTTCGGAGCGCAGCTGCTGATGGGATTGATCGCAGGTCTGCAGTTCCTCTATCCCAGCTTTCTGTATGGAATCTTCGATTTCAGTGTCGCTCGGATGGTCCACATCAACGCCCTGGTCGTCTGGATGCTCTACGCCATGATCGGTTCGGTCTATCTGATGCTGCCCGATGAGACGGGGATCGAAAAGCCCTTCGCCATCGGCCTGGGCAAGCTTGCCTTCTGGGTCCTGACCGCGGCGGTCGCCGTGGTCGTCCTGGTCTTCATCTTCGTCCAGGTCGGGCCCGGGAAAGAGAGTTCCATCTGGTTCATCAACGAGGGACGGGAATATCTGGAAGCACCCCGCTGGGCCGATATCGGCATCGTGGTGGTCGTCCTGATCTTCTACGCCAACGTCTTCTTCACCTACATGAAGGGTGAGAAGACCGGGATCATGACCGTCATGGTGGCCAACCTCTTCGCCCTGGCCGGTCTCTATCTCTGCGGGATGTTCTTCACCGACAACATCTCCATGGATCAGTACTGGTGGTGGTGGGTCATCCACCTCTGGGTCGAAGCGACCTGGGAAGTCTTCGTCGGTACCCTGGCCGCCTACGCCCTGATCAAGATCCTCGACGCCAAGCGCGAGATCGTCGAGATGTGGCTGTGGATCGAAGTGCTGATGCTCTTCGGTTCCGGTATCCTCGGTCTGGGGCACCACTACTTCTGGATCGGTACGCCCGAGTACTGGTGGGAGATCGGTGCGCTCTTCTCCGCTCTGGAGCCCGTACCGCTGGTCGCGATGTTCGTCCACGTCCTCTATGACTGGGGGAAAGAGCAGGGGCACAAAGAGGCACACGGTGAAGGTAGCGCCATCAAAAACGGTCCGGCGATGGCCTGGGTTACCATCAACGCCTTCGGAAACTTCCTGGGCGCCGGAATCTGGGGCTTCTTCCATACCCTGCCCCAGGTCAACATCTATACCCACGGTTCGCAGTTCACTGCGGCCCACGGTCACCTGGCCTTCTTCGGCGCCTATGCGACGATTCTGATCGGGATGATGTATCTGGGAATCCAGCAGGCCTACGGGATCAAAAAGCTCAAGGCCACGTTCAAATCCAAAATGGCGATCTTCCTGATCACCTTCGGAGTCCTCGGAATGGCGGTCGCCCTGACCATCGCCGGCTACGAGCAGGTCCTGGTCGAGCGGGCGGAGCTGGGTGCCGGATGGCAGGCCTTCTTCACCGC
>CAZGGT010000253.1:0-2519 GCA_964525335.1 uncultured Nitratifractor sp.
GGCGAAGATCTGGGTGACCGACGCAAAAACCGGGAAATGGCTCGATGCGAGAAAGGCGATGTATACGGACGATTCGATCACGCCGATGGCCTACGGGATCGCTGCGTTCAGCGAAAAGACCTTTCCCAAAGGCCACAAGGCGCTCGATTTTGAAACGGTGTCGAAGATCATCGAAAAGATCGAAGCGAAGAACAACGAACGTCGAGAGGTGGGGGCACCATGAATAGAGTGAAAGAGCGGGTCGAAGTGATTGTGGGAAGACTCTGGAGTATTGTTGTCCTGGCGATGAACGGGGTGAAGCGTCTGCTGGGCCTTCTTGCGGGATGGGGACGGGACGCCTTTTCCGGTGTCGCGATGAAAAATCTGAGTCTGGTGGCCTACCTGGACATCCGGGAGTCCCTGCGCTCCCGCTGGTTCTATGTCTACGCCTTCGTCTTCGGAGGATTGATGGGCCTCTTTTTCATCAGCGGGATCACCGATTCGGTGGTGATGGGCTTTACGGGGCTGAGCCGCCTGTTGCTGGTTTTCATGCAGGTGACGATCATCATTCTTCCGATCTTCATCCTCATCACTACCGTCAAGTCGATCTCCGGGGACCGGGAGAGTAATATCCTGGAGTATATGCTCTCCTTTCCCATCTCCCTCAACGAATACTACTGGGGAAAATTCCTGGGGCGGTTTGCCACGGTCTTTTTCCCCGTGATCGTGGCCCTCTTCATCGGCGTGGCCTGGGGGCTGACCAAGGGGGGAGATCTGCCCTGGGCGATGGTGAGCCTCTATTCGGCGTTGATTCTCTCCCTCTGTGTGGTGTTCCTGGGGATCGCCTTTTTCATTTCGACCCTGGTCAAGTCCCATGACATAGGCCTTGGGCTTTCCTTCGCCGTCTGGATCGTGCTGCTGGCGTTCATCGACGTGGCGCTGATCGGCCTGATGATGCAGAACCGGGTCTCCGACGGGGTGATCATCACCCTCGCCATGCTCAATCCTCTGGAGGCGTTCCGGATCGGGGCCATCGCCCTCTTCGATCCGGAACTGACGGTGATCGGTCCCGTGGCCTACTATCTGCTCGATACCCTGGGACATGGGTTTTTGATGCTCTACGCTGTCTGCTATCCCATCGTATTGGGGGCCCTGTTTGCCTTGTTTGGGTATCGTATGTTTCGAAAAAAAGACCTGCTCTGATGCCGTGCGGGTTTCCAAAGGAGAGAAGGATGAGACGAAAAACGATCGTATGGGCCTGTCTGTTGGCCTGGCCCCTTTGGGCAGGCGACGGAAATCTGAGTACGCCGGCGGCTACGACTGCGCCGTCCGCAAAGTCCCCCGGGAGCGCCACCTGGCAGAATCAACGGGATCCGGTCTACAAACTCCTGTTGAAAAAATATCCGAAGTTCCAGGCGGAGATGAAGTTGAAAAACGGGAAGATCCTCCGTTTCATCTCCGTCAAATCGCTGATGAACTTCTACTATCATCCCGAAAAGTTTCCCGGCTATGGGGTGGGCCCCGACGGGAAGGAGATCGCGGGGCTTACGGTCCAAGACTACCTGGACGGCGAGAAGATCCCGGCGGAAAAGGCGTGGTACGTCTTCGGTTCCCGGCTGGCGGGACCTCATGGGGACGATCTGATTCCCCTCTCTTCCCGCACCCGGGCGGAACTTTTCGTCAAGCGCTTCGGGGGAACCAAGATCATGAACTACAAAGAGCTGCGAAGCAAAGGCTTCGGTCTGATCAAATACCTCGACATGTAATGGATGTTTGATTTTGATGAGAAAAGATTGCAACGATGAACACGCAGGAAGGAGAGCCTATGAAACGCCCTGAACCGAAAGACGAAGAGATCGAACTCAAGAACAACGTCTACATCGAGAGCGATACCGATACCAAAGGGGTCATCACCTACGCCAACGACTATTTCGCCGAGATTTCGGGTTATACGCCCGAAGAGCTCGTCGGCCAGCCCCACAATATCGTCCGGCATCCCGACATGCCCCGCATCCTCTTCAAGATCCTCTGGGATCGGCTGAAGGAGGGGAAGAACTTCATCGCCGCCGTGAAGAACCTGGCCAAGGATGGCCGCTACTACTGGGTCTTCACCGATTTCGAGCCGATCGTCGACGCCGAGGGAAGAGTGGTGGGCTACAAGGCGAAGCGGAAAAAGATCTCCAAACACGTCACTGACGTCCTCGACCCGATCTACAAAAAGCTGACGGAGATCGAGAAAGAGGGCGGCATGGAAGCCTCGGAGAAGTATCTCAACGAATTCCTTGCCGAGCATGGGGAGGATCTAACCGTCGACAATCTGCTGGAGAATATCCACCGGCTCTACTGAGTTCTCCCGATCCCTTCCGATCCTATAGGCGGTCGGCGTAGTAGCTGCTGCGAACCAGGATCCCCGAGGCGACCGCCTCGAATCCCATTTTCTCCGCTTCCTCTTTCATCTTTTCGAAAAATTCCGGAGGATAGTACCGAAGCACCGGGTGGTGCTTCGGCGTGGGCTGCAGGTACTGCCCCAGGGTCAGCTG
>CAZGGT010000254.1:0-5312 GCA_964525335.1 uncultured Nitratifractor sp.
GCGGGACATGCAGGACACCTTCTACTTCAAGGACGCCATGCTCCTGCGCACCCACACCTCCCCGGTGCAGATCCGCACCATGATGCGCGAGAAGCCCCCCATCCGGATCATCGCCCCCGGGCCGGTCTTCCGCCGGGACTATGACCTGACCCATACCCCGATGTTCCACCAGGTGGAAGGGCTGGTCGTGGAGGAGGGAGACCGGGTGAGCTTCGCCAGCCTCAAGTGGATCCTCACCGACTTCCTTCACCACATGTTCGGCGATGTCGACGTCCGTTTCCGCCCCAGCTTCTTCCCCTTCACCGAGCCTTCGGCGGAGGTGGACATCAGCTGCATCTTCTGCGAGGGAAAAGGGTGCCGGGTCTGCTCCCATACCGGCTGGCTGGAGGTCCTGGGCAGCGGGGTGGTCGACCCCAACGTCTTCAAGGCCGTCGGCTACGAAAACGTCAGCGGCTACGCCTTCGGCCTGGGGGTGGAGCGCTTCGCCATGCTGTTGCACCGCATTCCCGACCTGCGGTCGCTTTTCGAGGGAGACATTCGTTTGTTGGAGCAGTTCAGATGATCGTGACGAGAAATTGGCTGGAGGAGTTCATCTCCCTGGAGGGGATCGACGATACGAAGCTCTACGAGACCTTCAACAGCATCGGCCTGGAGGTGGACAGCCTGGCCCGCCACGTCATGCCCGAGAAGGTGGTGGTGGGCCGGGTCGTCGCCTGCGAGAAGCACCCCGACGCCGACAAGCTCAACCTCTGCCGCATCGACGTGGGGGAGGGGGAGCCCCTGCAGATCGTCTGCGGCGCGGCCAACGTCCGGGAAGCGGAGTATGTCCCCGTCGCCGTGGTGGGCGCGGTGCTGCCGGGGGATTTCGCCATCAAACCGGCGAAGCTCCGGGGGGTCGAGAGCTTCGGGATGGTCTGCTCCGCCTCGGAGCTGGGGCTGCCCAAGATGGGGGAGGGGATCCTGATCCTCGACGAGAGCCTGGGGGAGATGGTTCCCGGCAAACCCCTGAGGGAGCTGGCCCCCTTCAATGACACCGTCATCGAGCTGGAGCTCACCGCCAACCGGGGGGACTGCCTGAGCGTCCACGGGGTGGCCCGGGACCTGAGCGCCGCCCTGGACCGGGAGCTGATTCCCCACCGGCACGACCCCGTGACGGTGATGCGCCGGGGAATCGCCCGGATCGTGGAACTGCATACCCGGGGTCCCGTCGAGGCGGATCTCCGCTACATCCTCATGGAAGCGGAGCGCTTCCGGGCCGACGCACTGATGCGCCTGCGTCTGGCGTTGGTGGACGAATACCGGGAGGGAGACGTCGAGGCGGTCCTGGCCTATGCCACCCACGCCACCGGCGTGATTCTGCGGGCCTACGACGCCGAAGCCCTGAAAAACGAAGAGGGAAAGATCCCCCTGCGGATCGAAGAGCGCGCCCCGGGGCATGTGGAGGTGCGCAGCGGCGAACGGCTCCTCTCCATCGTCGGCGCCTGGGGGGATGAGAACCTGGCCGCCCGAAACGGAGAGGGGGAGGTCCTTTTCGAAGCTTCCTACATCGACCCGGAGCTTCTGGTTCCCGCCGTCGCCCGGGAGAAGATCGAAACCGATCCCCTCTACTACCGAAGTTCCCGGGGAAGCGAGCCGGGGCTGAGCCTGGGGATGGAGTATCTGACGGAGTGCTGCGACCGGATCGGCGAGTGCCGCTTCACCGAAAGTCCTCTGAGTATCGAAGCGGAGCGGGAGCCGCGGAAGATCTCCCTCGACGTGGAGCGGCTCAACGCCGTCATCGGCCAGGAGATCCCCAAGGGAACGATCCATACCATCCTCAAACGCCTGGGCTTCACCATCCACGGAGCGGGAGCGACCCGTTTCGGGGTGACGGTCCCGCCCTGGCGCCACGACATCGTCAACCTCCAGGATGTGGCCGAGGAGATTCTCCGGATCGTGGGAATCAACCGGATCGAGCCGAAGCCGCTGGAGCTGACGGAGCGCAACCGCATCACCGAGAGCGCCGTGCGGTTCAGGGTCCGCCGGGATCTGCGCCAGCGGGCGACGGCCGCCGGATTCTACGAAGCGGTCACCTACGCCTTCGCCGAGCGGAAGAAGCTGGAGGAGTACGGCTTTCCCACCGTGGAGGAGGAGAAGGAGCTTCTCAACCCCATCGTCGAAGAGCTCAACACCCTGCGGAGCACCCTGACCCTCAACCTTCTGGAGGCGGCGAAGCGCAACGTCAGCTACGGCAAAAAGCGGATCCCCCTCTTCGAGATCGGTTCCGTCTTCGACCGGGAGCGTCGGGAGACGGAGCGTGCCGCGTTCCTCTGGAGCGGTGAGGCGGAGGAGCCTTCGGTCCTCAACCAGGGCAAGCCTCCCCGCATCGACTTTCCGACCTTCGTCCGGCGGCTGGGCGAAGTGCTGGGAGCCTTCGAACTGCGTCCCTGCGAGGCTCATAACGCCCTGATGCATCCCCACCAGTCGGCGACGCTCTTTGTCGAAGGGCGGGAAGCGGGCTGGGTGGCGACCCTGCATCCCACGGTCGCCGAAGCCTTCGGCCTGGAGGCGACGGTGCTGGCGGAGCTGGAGTTCGAGGCGCTGATTCCCTCCCACCGCAACGCCCGTCCCGTCTCCAACTTCCAGGGAACCTTCAAGGACCTGAGCCTCCTGGTGGACCGGGCGCTTCCCTACGAAGCGATGGCCCGGGCGGTCGAGGCCCTGGAGGAGCCGCTGCTGCGGCGTTTCTTCCCCATCGACCGCTATGAGGACGCCCAACTGGGAGAGGGACGCAAGAGCATGACCCTGCGTTTCTTCCTCCAGTCCGACGAAGGAACCCTCTCCGACGAAGAGATCGACGGGGCGATGGCGCGGATTCTCCAGGCCCTCGAAACGGGGTGCGGAGCGACGCTGCGATGAGCCGCGCCCGGATCGCCCCCGCCGCGGGCCCCTTCGACCTGAACCTGGAGGCGATCGCCCCCGACAAGTCGATCTCCCACCGCTGCGCCATGTTCTCCCTCCTCAGCGACCGCCCCTCCCGGATCCGAAACTTTCTCACCGGCGAAGATACCCTCGCCTCCCTCTCCATCGCCGAGCAACTGGGCGCCCGGGTGGAGCGGGAGGGGGGCGAGGTGCGCATCACCCCTCCCAAGCGGCTGAGCGAACCCGACGACATCCTCGACTGCGGCAACGCCGGGACGGGGATGCGCCTCTACTGCGGCCTCCTGGCGGGGGTGGAGGGGAGCTTCGTCCTTACGGGAGACCGCTACCTCCGGGCCCGCCCCATGAAGCGGGTCACCGAGCCCCTGCGGAAGATCGGGGCGAAGATCGACGGCCGGGAGTACGGCAACCTGGCGCCCCTGCACATCCGGGGCGGAGAGCTCCGGGCCTTCCGTTACGAATCCCCCATCGATTCGGCCCAGGTCAAATCGGCCCTGATCCTGGCGGCCCTGCGGGCCGACGGTCCCAGCTACTACCGGGAATCCTTCCTCAGCCGGGACCATACCGAACGGATGCTTCGGGGGATGGGCGCCTCCGTCGAAACCGACGACGAGGGGTGGATCGTCGTCGAGCCCATGAAGGGACCGCTGGAGCCCTTGGAGATCACCGTGCCCGCCGACCCTTCCAGCGCCTTCTTTTTCGCCGTGGCGGCGGCCATCGTACCCGGGGCGAAGGTGCGGATTCCCGGGGTAACCCTCAACCCGACCCGCATCGAAGCCTTCCGGGTCCTGGAGCGGATGGGGGCGGAGATCTCCTACGAAACGACCGAGGATCTCTATGAGCCCATCGGGGAGATCCGGGTCGCCTACGCCGGCCGGCTCCGGGCGGTGGAGGTGAGCGAGCGGATCGCCTGGCTCATCGACGAGCTCCCGGCCCTGGCGGTGGCGATGGCCGTGGCCGAGGGGACCAGCCGGGTCCGCAACGCGGCAGAGCTGCGGGTCAAAGAGAGCGACCGGATCGCCTCGGTCCTGGCGGCCCTCTCCGCCTGCGGCATCGCCACCGAGGAGTATCCCGACGGCTACGCCGTCACCGGCGGCACCCTCCGCAAAGCCGTCATCGACAGCCACGGCGACCATCGGATCGCCATGAGCTTCGCCGTGGCGGGGCTGCTCTGCGGGATGGAGATCGAGGACACCGACTGCGTGGCCACCTCCTTCCCCAACTTTTTCGAACTCTTATCCCGGATCACGGAGGTGACGACCGATGGAGATTAGACTCGCTTCCTCCTACGGCTTTTGCTACGGGGTCAAACGGGCGATCCAGATCGCCGAGGAGCATCCCGGCAGCGCCACCTACGGCCCCCTCATCCACAACAAGGACGAGATCGCCCGCCTCAAGGAGAATTTCGACATCGGCCTGGCGGAGAGTTTCGAGGAGGCGGAGCGGGCCGACTCCATCGTCATCCGCACCCACGGCATCCCCAAAAACGAGCTCAAAAAGCTCAAGGCCGAGGGGAAGAAGATCATCAACGCCACCTGCCCTTTCGTGACGACCCCCCAGCAGATCGTCGAGCGGATGAGCCGGGAGGGATACAGCATCGTGGTCTTCGGCGACCGGAACCACCCGGAGATCAAGGGGGTCGTCAGCTATGCCGAGGATCCCCGGGACGCCTTCGTGGTCCTGGAAGAGTCCGATCTGGAGGAGCTTCCCCTCAAATCCAAAGTGGCCATTGTCGCCCAGACCACCCGCAAACCCGCCGATTTCATGAAGATCGTCAACGCCTTGATCCTCAAATCCAAAGAGGTACGTGTCTTCAACACCATCTGCAATGCTACCTTCGAAAACCAGGACGCCGCGGCGGAGCTGGCCCGGGAAGCGGACGTGATGGTGGTGATCGGCGGCAAACACTCCTCCAACACCAAACAGCTCCACTCTATCTGCAAAAACTACTGCGACGACAGTTATCTGGTGGAGAACGAAAAGGAGCTCGACCCCGCCTGGTTCGAGGGCAAAAAACTCTGCGGCATCAGCGCCGGCGCCTCCACCCCCGACTGGATCGTTCGGAACGTCATCGAACGAATACGGGAGATGGGTTGATAGTCGATAGTCGATAGTCGTTGGTCGTTGGTCGTTGGTCGTTGGTCGTTGGTCGTTGGTCGTTGGTCGTTGGTCGTTGGTCGTTGGTCGTTGGTTTCGGGCTGATAAAATTTATTGAACGATATCTGCTCTCAGCTCTCTGCTCTCAGCTTTTCGCTCTCCACTGCCACCACCAAACCACCCCCAATCCCCCAACTCCCATCCCCTAAACTATCCCCCTTTAAACAAAAATGAGTATAATTAGCGCCAAACTCAGTGAAAAGTAAGGATTGGTATATGAAGTTCGAAGACATCGA
>CAZGGT010000255.1:0-2272 GCA_964525335.1 uncultured Nitratifractor sp.
ATCTCGGTGGTCCGACGGCGCTTCTCCTCGACGCTGCGCAGCTTCTCCAGTTCCAGGGCCTTGAGGGCTTTGGCCTTCTCCGCTTCGATTGCGGCGAGACGCTCCCGGTGGGCCAGTTCCAACTCCCGGATTTTGAGCTCGGGATTCCGGGGATAGGCGATGTCCGTAGGGGGTGTGGGGGAAGGAGAGCGGCCGATTCCCCGGAGTTTGCTTCCCTCGTACATGAGATGGGGCGTATGGGTGGGTGCTTGGCGTCGATCGTCGGGAGAGCATCCGCCCAGAAAAAGGAGGGTAAGCAGCAGCAGAAGTATTCCGACCTCTTTTCGCGACATGGGTCCGATCCACCTTCTCGTTTTCATGGTAAAGCGCGCCGATTGTACCACTAATTTCCTTATCGGCCTTTTTTGAGTATAATCGGCGGATATCTCGCCCGGACGATCGATGCGGATGCAGTTCGACAGGCCGGGTCTATCCCTTTCCAGACGGAGAAAATGCGATGAAAATGAGCGGAGCTCAGATGGTTTGTGAGGCGATCATCGCCGAGGGGGTTAAGACGGTTTTCGGTTACCCCGGCGGCGCCATCATGAACGTCTACGACGAAATCTACAAGCAGAATTCCTTTCGCCACATTCTGACGCGTCACGAGCAGGCGGCGGTCCATGCCGCCGACGGTTACGCCCGGGCCACCGGCGAGGTGGGGGTGGCCATGGTCACCAGCGGCCCCGGCTTCACCAACGCCGTCACCGGGTTGGCCACCGCCTACATGGATTCCATCCCCCTGGTGGTGATCAGCGGGCAGGTTCCCCTCTCCCTCATCGGGACCGACGGCTTCCAGGAGGTCGACGCCGTGGGAATCAGCCGTCCCTGTACCAAGCACAACTATCTGGTCCGCTCCATCGAAGATCTCCCCCGGATTCTCAAGGAGGCTTTCTACATCGCCCGCAGCGGCCGTCCCGGTCCGGTTTTGGTGGACATTCCCAAGGACATCACCGGGGAGATGGGGGAGTTCATCTATCCCGAGAGCGTCGATCTCCCCACCTACAAGCCCCGCTACAAAGGCAACGACCGCCAGATCAAAAAGGCGGTGGAGGCGATCGTCAGGGCCAAAAAACCCCTGCTCTACATCGGAGGGGGCGCCGTCCTGAGCAATGCCTGGGAAGTGATTCGTGAGCTGGCGGAGATCACGCAGATTCCGGCGGTGGAGACCCTGATGGCCCGAGGGGTCATGGGGGCGAAAAATCCGCTGCTGATCGGGATGTTGGGGATGCACGGCAGCTACGCCGCCAACATGGCCATGAGCGAGACCGATCTCATCATCTCCCTGGGGGCCCGATTCGACGATCGGGTCACCGGGAAGCTCTCGGAGTTCGCCCGCTACGCCGACATCATCCACGTCGACATTGATCCGGCCAACATCGGAAAGCTTGTGGATGTGGACTACCCCATCGTCGGGGATGTCAAAACCGTCGTGGCGAAGATGATCGGCATGATCCGCGACAAAGTGGACCCCGACCGCTACCAGGTCTGGCGGGATATCCTGGCCCGGTACAACGAGCTCCACCCTCTGACGTATCACGACAGCGACGAAGTGATCAAGCCCCAATGGGTCATCGAGCGGATCGGCGAGCTGGTGGGAGAGGAGGCGATCATCACCTCCGACGTGGGGCAGCACCAGATGTGGGCGGCGCAGTTCTACCCCTTCGACCGGCCCCGCCAGTGGATCAACTCCGGAGGCCTGGGGACCATGGGCTACGGCTTTCCCGCCGCTTTGGGGGCCAAGATGGGCCATCCCGAGAAAACGGTCATCAACATCACCGGCGACGGATCGATTCTCATGAACGTCCAGGAACTGGTGACGGCGGCGGAGAATCGGCTGCCGGTCATCAACGTCATCCTCAACAACAATTTCCTCGGAATGGTGCGTCAGTGGCAGACCTTCTTCTACGACAAACGCTACAGCGAGACCGACCTGAGTTTCCAGCCCGACTGGAAGCTCCTGGCCGAAGCCTGCGGAGGGGCCGGCTACGACGTCACCACCAAGGCCGAGTTCGACGCGGCGCTCAAGTCGGCGATCGAGGGGGGTAAAGTGACCTTCCTCAACGTGGCGGTGGACCGCTTCGAGAACGTCTTGCCCATGGTGCCCGCCGGCGGGGCTCTCTACAACATGCTGCTGGAACACAAGGATCAATGAGATGGATAAAGTAAGACGCGTCATTTCGGTCATCGTGGCCAATGAAGCCCAGGTCCTGGCCCGGGTCTCCGGACTCTTCGC
>CAZGGT010000256.1:0-20141 GCA_964525335.1 uncultured Nitratifractor sp.
CGCTGACGGCTCATGCGGGGCGCTCCCCGGAAGCGGGCTCCTCCCCCGGAGGCAGGGGCGCGGGGATCCGGCGCTCCATGTAGAGGGACTGGGTGGGATAGGCGAGCGCGATGTCGGCCTCGGCCCGGACCCGCTCGAGGATCTCGCTGCTGATGGTACTGCGCAGGGTCAGGGTGGCGAAGGCGTTGGTGAGATACCAGACGCTGACCCGGACCCCGTACTCTTCGATGAAGGTAAAGACCCGCGGCTCGACGTTGGTGTTTTTCAGGTGGTAGCTGCTGCGGAGCTTGTTGAGCTGCTTGCGGGTGATGTCGGTGTAGCCCTTGGAGTACTTCTTGGCCACCTCTTTGGCGATGGAGGCGGCTTTGGAGGCGTCGGAATCGAAGGTGATGTTGAAGTCGATCCCGTCCCAGACCGTCTTGAGCCCGGCGTGGGAGTAGTTGGCGATCATGTCGGTGAAGATGTAGTTGTTGGGGACGAAGATGATCCGTCCCGCCCTGCGGTTGTGCATATAGGTCGTCAGGGTGATGTCCTCCTGGACCGTCATCCGCAGCAGAGAGATGTCCACCACGTCGCCGACATACTGGGTCCCGTTGCGCACCACCTTGATCCGATCCCCCACATGGATACTCCCCCCCAGGACGATGACGAACCAGCCCATCAGGGACATGAACCAGTCTTTCATGGCGATGGCGATACCGGCGGAGGCGAAGCCCAGGATCGTCACCATATAGTCGACGTTTTCGATGTAGGCGAAGAGCAGGACCATCACCAGAACGGTGATAAAGAGAAAGTTGACCACCTTGTTGATGGTATAGAAACTCTCCTTGTCCGAGAGGTAGCGGCGGACCAGCTGCTTGAAAACGAGGAAGAGAACGAAGAGGAAGAGGACGATCCCCCCGATGGTCACCGCTTTCTCCACCTCCCGGCGGATCTCTTCGTTGAGTTTGAGGCGGATCTCTTCGATCTTCTTGTTGTAGACCTCTTTGGTGGTCTTGAAAATCTCGTAGGTGGGGCGCAGGGTCTCGATCTCCCGGGTCACCGCCTCGAGTCGCCGTTGCAGCTTCCGGTTTCCCTTCTGGTAGCGCAGCATTTCCTGAAGCAGTTTGCGCTCCTCCCGGAGGGTCTGAAGGGTCGTCTCCAGGGTCCGGAAACTCTCTTCGTAGTTCTGCTGGTCGCTCTTGAGCTTTTTGATGAAACTGATGGCGGAGATGATGCCGAAGGGATTGCCCACGGTGGGCACATCCTTGATGGCGGGCGGCTCAAGGAGCTTTTTGAAGGGATCGCGCTGGAACTCCGCCAGGAGTTGGAGCTTGCCTTCGTTGGTCTGGCGTTCGAGGCGATACTCCTCCAGCCGTTTCTTCTCTTCGGGGCTCAGCTCTTTTTTGTGCCGGAGACGGAAGATCTCGGTCACCAGCTTCTCCTGGCGTTTTTTGAGTTCCTGGTAGGTCTGGTAACTGCTGTAAATCTTGGTCCAGATATTCCCCTGGTCCGCCGCCTGTTCCAGGTTGGCCAGCCGGCGCATCAGGGCGGCGACCCGGTTCTGCTGGGCCGGACCGCCGGTCGGCGGTGAAAGGGCGTCGGCAGTTCCCTCGGCCGCGAAGGCGGAGAGGTTCCCCAGAGAGACCAACAAAAACAGCCCGAAGAGAAACCGGAGCATCATCCCGCCGCTCCGAACCGCCCGAGGACCCGTTGGACCGTCTCGGCCGGGACATCGTCGCGGATCAGATGGGTGCCGATGGCACCGCCGGGGAGGATGAACTTGATCCGCCCCTTCGCGCTTTTCTTGTCCAGGAAGAAGTGCTCGTAGAAGGCCTCGGGATCGGCGACGGGATAGTCGACGGGCAATCCCCACTTCTCCAGGAGCCGCCGGATCCGCTCCGCCTCTTCCCGGCTCAGGAGTCCCAGCTCCACCGCCAGCTCGTTGGCCATCACCATCCCGATGGCCACCGCCTCCCCATGGAGGTAGCGTTCGTACTTCGTTTCGTTCTCGATGACGTGACCGAAGGTATGGCCGTAGTTGAGGACCGCCCGGATCCCCGCCTCTTTTTCATCCTGGTTGACCACCTCGGCCTTGAGGGTGACGGAACGGGCGATCATCTCCACCGCCACCTTTGGATCCCGCAGATCGCTCCGCTCCAGAAATTCGAAAAAGTCCCGATCGAACATCACCGCCATCTTGACCACCTCGGCGATTCCCGCGGCGTATTCCCGCTCCGGCAGGGTCTCCAGAAAGGCCGGATCGATGTAGACCGCTTCGGGCTGGTAGAAGGCCCCGATGAGGTTCTTGCCCCAGCGGTTGTTGACCCCCGTCTTGCCACCGACACTGGCATCCACCTGGCTCAGCAGGGTGGTGGGCATCTGGACGAAGCCGATTCCCCGCTGGTAGAGGCTGGCCGCGAAGCCGGTCATATCACCGATGACGCCGCCCCCGAGAGCGATGAGAAGCGACTGTCGGTCGAAGCGGGCTTCGAAGAGGCGGTCGAGAATCTCCAGCACCGTCTCCATCGTCTTGTACTCCTCTCCGTCGGGCACCTCGATCACTTCCACCAGAGGCGCTTCCAGTCGGGAGAGGAGCCGCTCCAGGTGCAGCGGGGCGACGGTGGGATTGGTGACGACGGCCACCTTGCGGTCGTAGCGAAGGGGCGGCAAAGTGTCGATAGTGATCTCGTAGCGTTTGACGGCGGGCTGGGCGATTTCGATGGGAACGATCATCCGGTGCTCTCTTGTTTTAATATTTACAAATATCCCTCGCATCCCCCGGGATGCGGAAGGAGATGAAAGGAAGATTATTTTAGCGGAATTTCGTTTAGCCCTCCGCGATCGCAGGCGGGAGCCCCCGGAGAGCCTATCCCGCCTCCACGGGAATCAGAAGTTTCGGATGGTCGATCCGGTCGAGGAGATAATCTTCGACGTCGGTGGAAAAGAACGGGAGATGCCAGCGTCGGCAAAGCCGCTTGGCGAAGGGCGCGATGAGCAGAACCCGGCGCATTTCCCGCAGCGCCCGGACGGGATTGGCCTGGCGCTTTTCGATCCGTACGGGATAGTGGAAGATATGGGAAAGCGTCTCGTAATGCTCCTCCACACGCTTCCCCTCCTCGAACTCCCCTTCGGGATCGAAGTGGCAGAGGCAGAGTTCCAACTCCAGGGTTTCGGAAATATAGAAGCTGGTGGAGGAGATCGCCTCCATCTCCTCCTCCTTCCCCAGTAGGATCGCGACACTCTTCACTTCGGGCAGGGGCGTCCGGCCGAAGAGATAGACCAGCTTTTTGAGATCGAAGACCTCCGATTGAACCGCTTCCTTCCCGAAGGTCGTCCGGGAAAGAAAGACGAGCCCCAGATCGTAGCGCTGCATATCCGCCAGCAATACCGAGGCCTCGTGTTCCGCTTCGTAGGAGATCTGCAGGTCGATCCGGGCACCCCCCCGCTCCTTGAGGGCTTCGACCACGGCGAAATCCCCCGGATTGACCACCCGGACCACCAGTTCCCGGTCCTCCAGCTTCTCCAGCAGATAGCAGGCTTCATCCAGATACTCCAGGGCCCGCGCCTCATCCCGATCCATATCCAGGAAGAGATAGAGGTTCCGGCCGAAAGGTTCGGGAAACATCCCGGAGCGTTTCTGGATACGGTAGTAGAGATTGTTGAGGACCTGGGGGCGGCCGATGAGCAGGAGAATGTCCTGGGGACGGATCATCGTGGCGTTGTTGGGAAGAATCAGTTTGCCGTTGCGATAGAGCGCGGCGATGCGCCACTTGATCTGCTGGATAGACCCTACGTGACGGTAGGCGAAGGGGCTGCCGAAGGGAACCAGGACCTCCATGATCTCCCCCTCTCCCAGGCCGACGTTGCGGGCGATGACCGGGACGCCGGGCAGAAGATTGTAAAGCTGGTTGGAGAGCATCTCGTTGGCGTTGAGCACGGTGGTGTTGGGTTGCTTGAGTTTGCGGAATCCGTTCCAGCGATCCAGCATCACCACCCGTACCTTCTCGTCGATACGGCGGATGTTCTTGAGGGACTCTCCCGTCTCCTCCAGGGTATCGAGAAGAATGAAGACCACCATGAAATCGCTGCGGTTGAAGAGCTGGCGCAGCTTGCTGTAGCTGGTGGGATCGATAGCGACAAAGTCCATCTGGACCTGGGGTTTCTCCGGACGCCTGAGTTTCCCGGGAGTGACCACGGTGTAGTGGTTGTCGGCGATGCGCTTGCTGTTGACGCTCTGGACGAACTCTTCGGCCACCAGGCCCTCCGCCAGAATCAGAATGTTCTTCATACCGCTCTTTTTCTCATATTTTCGATAAAATCCGAAGCAAAGATGGCCCGCCATACGGGCCGGCAAGGGAGCATTATAACACAATGGATTTTTCGATCGAGGGCCGCGACCGCCGGGCCAGAGCCGGAACGCTGCGCACCGCCCACTCCACCATTCCCACCCCCGTTTTCATGCCCGTCGGCACCGTCGGCGCCGTCAAATCCCTGGATGCCGGCGATCTCCTGGAACATCTGGACCCGCAGATCATCCTGGGCAACACCTACCACCTCTACCTGCGCCCCGGTGACGAAATCGTCCGGGAGATGGGCGGGTTGCACGGTTTCACGAAGTTTCCCCGCAGCTTTCTGACCGACAGCGGCGGTTTTCAGGCGTTCAGCCTCAGCGACAACGTCCGGATCGAAGAGGACGGCATCACCTTCCGTAGCCATCTCGACGGATCGAAACACCATTTCACCCCCCAAAAAGTCCTCGACATCCAGTACAATCTCGGCAGCGACATCATGATGATCCTCGACGACCTGGTGGCACTGCCCGCCACCGGGGAACGGATCCGGGCGAGCATCGAGCGGACCACCCGCTGGGCGGAACGCTCCATCGACTACCACCGCCGGAAACAGGTCGAAGGGATCGGGAGGGAGCAGAAGATCTTCGCCATCATCCAGGGAGGGACCGACCGAAGCTTCCGGAAAATCTCCGCGGAGGAGCTCTGCGCCCTGGATTTCGACGGCTTCGCCATCGGGGGGCTGAGCGTCGGAGAAGCCAACCGGGAGATGTACGACACCGTGGAGTGGACGACTCCGTTCATGCCCGAGGAGAAGCCCCGATATCTCATGGGAGTCGGGACGCCGGAAGACCTGGTGGAGAACGTGGAACGGGGGATCGATATGTTCGACTGCGTCATGCCCACCCGCAACGCCCGCAACGGCACCCTCTTCACCTCGTTCGGCAAAATCACCATCAAAGCCGCCCGCTTCACCACCGACGAACGCCCCATCGATCCCGCATGCGACTGCTACACCTGCCGTACCTATTCCCGGGCGTACCTGCGTCACCTTTTCCGGGCGCGGGAACTCACCTACTTCCGCCTGGCGACCCTCCACAATCTTCACTACTACCTGGATCTGATGCGCCGTATGAGAACTGCCATTCTGGAGGGGCGCTTCGCCGCATTCAAACGGGAATTCTACCGACAGCGGGAAGCGGGAGCATAGAGGTTCGACCTTCGCGGGAGGGGGGACGTCGGCCCGGAGATCGCCGTACCTTCGGCGTCCCGTACGATACGGCACCGGGGGATTCGTTCCTCCCGGCCCGTCGAAGGTCGCGAACTTCGGGCTCCCGGCAGGGAGGCGTTTCAGAATCAATCGAGGGTTTTGCTCAACTCCACATCGACCGTGGCACCGTTGGAGACATGCACCTCCCTGGCGACCCGGATATTTCGGGGCGTATCGTAGCCACACTCCTGACCGCAGCGGACCACGCCGATGACGTAGTACTCCCCTGCCGGCACCCCGTAAAAGGCGAAGTGCCCGGTCTTGTCGGAGGTGGTGAACTTCAAGTAGTTGAAGAGGCGGGGATCGGCCTTGGCCATCTTTTTGCCGCCGAGGTAGCTTTCGCGATACCACTGGCGGGAGTAGCTGGTGACGGGATTGAGATAGAGACGGGTCTGCCGGCCGTAGATCTTCTCTCCCATGGCGTCGACGACATAGATACTCCCCTTGACGGTGGCGGTTCCGCTGCGGGCGAGGCGGCTGTACTCGGAGACCGGAAAAGGAATACGGGGTACCACCTGGACACTCTGGACCGTGGTATTGAGGTCGGAGACATCCACCGTGGCGCTCTCCTCCCCTCCCGTACTCATCCCGCTGTCACCGCCGGGAAGCACCAGTTCCTGATGAACGCATCCGCTCGTGGCCAAAATGATGAAAAGAACCGCAAGCCCCTTGATGATTTTCGAACCCATAGACAATCCTCGTTTTCTGAAATTTCAACCGTTTCGTAGCGTAACAATGGCCCAATTATACACAAGGAATATTAGGGATGTTGGGACGGGGCCATCTCCCGCTTTTGCCTCCCGTCCCTACTTCCCCAGACAGAACTCCCCGAACATCCGGTCGAGAATCTGTTCGCTCTCGAAGGGGTGGGTCAGCGAACCGATGGCCCCGATCGCCTCCCGGAGGTGATAGCTGAAAAGCTCCAACTCCCCCCGCTCCAGCGGCTCGTGCGCCCGGGAGATTTCCTCGGCGCACCGTTCCACCGCCTCGATCTGCCGGGCGGAAGCCAACATCAGCTCATCCTCTCCCGCCAGAGCGTCGAGCCGTTTTTCGAGGGCTTCCAGCAACGGACGGAAATCGTGTCGGGCGCTGATGGCGAGGGGGGAAAACTCGGCAAGGGGTTCCTCTTCCAGCCGACGGGGGAGATCGCTCTTGTTGAGTGCGACGATCAGCTCTTTGTCTCCCGCGACGGCCCGAATCCGCTCCAGGATCACCGTATCCTCCTCGTCCCAGGGACGGGAAGCGTCGAAGAGCGCGATGACGATGTCCGCCTCCCCAAGGGAGTGGAGAGAGCGTTCGACCCCGATGCGTTCGACCCGGTCTTCGGTCTCCCGGATGCCCGCCGTATCGATGAGGCGGACGATGTGGGATCCGATACGGACCTGCTCTTCGATGGTGTCCCGGGTCGTTCCGGCCACTTCGGTGACAATGGCACGTTCGTAACTCAAAAGCGCGTTGAGCAGCGAACTCTTGCCTACGTTCGGTTTGCCGACGATGGCGACGCGAAATCCTTCGAGAAGGCCCCGCCGGCGGCGACTGCTCTCGACGAGATTCTGGAGACGGTGTTCCAGCGCGTTCAACTGCACGCCCAATTCCGCCATGAGCTCCCCGGGAAGTTCCTCCTCGGCGTAATCGATGAGCACCTCCGCATGGGCCATGGCCCGCAAAAGCGCCTCGCGGATCTCCTCCACGAAACGCCCCAGCTCTCCCTTGAGCTGGCGCGCCAGGATCCGGGCGGCGTCCACACTCTTCGCCTCGATGAGCCGGGCGATGGCTTCGGCTTCGCTCAGGTCGATCTTGCCGTGGAGAAAGGCCCGCTTGCTGAACTCACCGGGTTCGGCCGGGCGGGCACCGTGATGCAGAGCGCTTTGCAGGATCTGCTCGGCCACCACCAGGCCGCCGTGGGCCTGAAACTCCACCACCTCCTCTCCGGTAAAAGAGCGGGGTGCCTGAAAATAGAGGACCAGACCCCGGTCGATGAGCGTCCCCCCGGCATCCAGGAGATCGCGAAGTTCTGCGGTGCGGGGGGTGAGCGTGGCTCCGGGAGCGATCCGGCGGGCGATGGAGGCGGCTTCGGGACCGCTCAGGCGGATGATGGAGATGGAAGCGACGCCGTGGGCCGTGGCGATCGCCGCGATGGTGTCGTTCATCGCCGACGGCGATTGAACTCGTTGATCAATACGTAGCGTCCGCCGTCCCGTTGACGCTTGATGGCCACGTATTTGTCGGGGAAAGCTTCCCGAAGCTGTTCGAGGGCGATCTGGACCAGAATACCGTCCAGGGGACGGGTCCGTCCCCACCCCTCCCGCTCCACATGCTCAATCACCGGCTGGAGCTGATGCCGGATCATCTCCTGCTGCGACGAGAGGAACTGGGCGATCTCCAGCTTGATGAAGAGTTGGTAGCTTCCATGAAGCCAATTGAAGAGAAGATAGGAAAGCGCGTTATAGCGATACCCTTCCTTCCCGATCAGGAGCGCCGCGTCTTCGCCGTCGAGAAAGATATAGGCCGTCTTGTCGACGACATCCACCTCCACCACATCGATGTCGAAGCAGCTCCGTTCCATCAATTCGCTCAACTGCGCCTCGATCTCTTCCTGGAGAGCCCGTTCGTCCCGGGAGGGTTCCGAGGCGGGTTCATGCCCCTCTCCTCCCCCGAAAAAGCGATCGATGATCGCTTCGTGACTCGAACCGGAGCGACGGGAGTCTTCCCCGATTCCGGAAGGCTCCGGCGGCATCTCCTGCCGCCGGACCTTCTCTTCGGAATGCCCCTCTTTCCCGTCGGAGAGTACCTCCGGATCCCCTTTCTCTTTCCCCTCCTTTACCCTCCCGGCAGGAGCGGGTTTCGGATCGGACCGACCGTCCTTCCGCGCTCTCCCGGGATCCACTGCCGACGTCCGTCGGGCGGCGACGATGATCGCCGGTTTGGCGAACAGTCCCATGATGCCACGGCTGGGATACTGGACGATCTCGTAGATGAGTTCGGTCATGGAACATCCGAACGTCTCGCATGCAAGGCGATACGCCTCTTCCAGACTGCCGGCTTCGAATTTTTTCATGGCGAGATCCGTCACGCCGTCACCCTTTCGCTTTGTTCGCTTTGTCCGCCTTCTCCGCCGCCCTGAACCGCGCCTTGTGCTTCTCGTAGGCCCGGTTGATGTAGTACTGCTGGGCGATGGAGAGGATGTTGTTGGTCAACCAGTAGAGCACCAGTCCCGAAGGGAAGGTCAGGAAGAAGAAGGTCATGATCACCGGGAACCACTTGAAGATCTTCTGCTGGAGCGGATCGGTCATGGTGTTGGGAGTGATCTGCTGCTGGAGGAACATCGTCGCGCCCATCAGGATTGGCAGGATGAAGTAGGGATCCTGGCGGGAGAGGTCGGTGATCCAGAGAATCCAGGGCGCCCCCTGAAGCTCATCGGCATTCAGCAGGACCCGGTAGAGCGCAAAGAAGACGGGAATCTGCAGCAGCATCGGCAGACAGCCCCCCATGGGGTTGGCGCCGTGCTTTTTGTAGAGCTCCATCATCTGCTGGTTCATCTTGGCGGGATCCTTGCCGTAACGCTCTTTGATCTCCTTCATCTTGGGGGCGAGATCCTTGAGCTTCTGCATCGACATCATTCCCTTGTAGGAGAGGGGGAAGAGGACCAGCTTGACCAGGAGGGTGAAGAGGACGATCGCCCAGCCCCAGTTGCCCACGAAGTTGTAGATCGCCAGCATCACCCGGAAAAAGGGCCGGGAGAGGAATGTGAACCATCCGAATTCGATGACGTCGGTAAGCCGGGGATCGAGCTTTTCGAAGAGTTTCCACTCCTTGGGACCGACATACCCCTTGAGATCGAGAGCGCCGTTGGCGACGACAAACGGCAGAGGATCGTTTCCGACATCGGGAGTGACGACCACCTTGAAGGGCTGTTTGAAGTCGAAAAAGAGCGAAGTGTAATAACGGTCGAAGGAGGCGACTACGGTAGCGTCGTCAAACTTCTCCGTCTTGTCCGCTTTGCCATCCTCGATCGTCGTAAGTACCCCTTGTGCATCGCGTACCAGGGAACCCCGGACGATCATATAGCGGGATTTGTCCGCTTCGGGCCGATGACCGGGAGTGAGAAAATATTGGAGCTTTTTGTCGACGGTGACCCTGATGTCGTAATGCCCTTCGGGGTAGAAAGTGAGCTCCTTGGTCACGGTCGTCTCGGGAAGCTTCTGGGTCAGGACCAGACGCCCCGTCCCTTCGGTCACGCTCAGATGCCCGGTGGAAGCCGTATAGGGGACTTTGAACGCCTCGGCATTGATCTTGCTGTCGGCGAAACGGAGTTCCAGGGGGCGGGTCCGCTCGGGATCGATGAGCTCCAGAGGCTTCCCGTCATCCTGTCTGTATTTGGGTTCCTTGAGCACGACGCTGACGATCCGACCGAAACGATCGATCTTGAGCCGGTATTTCTTGGTGTCGACGGTGGAGAGGGTTTCGGAGGAGAGCTGTGCTTTCCGTGCCGCTGTCGCAGGAGAGGCAGGCGCGGCGGCCTCCTGTCCGGACGTCCCCCCCGCCAATGCCGGTGCCGCGGGAGCAGCGCTCCGGGCCGAAGCCGTCGCAGCGGCCGAAACAGCGCTGGCGTTGGCATCCGCCGCGACCCGGGGTTTGGGGAAGAGATAACTGAATCCGAAGAGAATGGCGAACGAGAGTACGAGCGCGATCATCAATCGCTTGTTGAGATCCATTTGTTCCAAAGTCATACCTTTTGTGATTTTTCAGAATGCGTTTCGGGATACGAGGGGCGATTATACCCTCTTTTGGATTACAGAATTATGGAGAGATCCGGGGGGCGTTTTTCCCCGGGAGATTCACGGGTGGGAGGGGCGCCGTCGCAGCGCACGGGCCCGCTGGAGCGCCGTGCTCCATGCCGAGGTCAGCTCGGAAAAATCAGCATCGAGAATGGGGGCTTTGGCGACGAGAATATAGGTCCCGGAATCGAGATCGGAAAGGGTGTGGATAAAAAGAGCGCGCAAGCGGCGCTTGGCCCGATTGCGCTTGACGGCGTTGCCCACTTTCTTGCCGGCGACGAAGGCGACTTGGTCTCCCTCGCCCCGGCGGTAGAAAAGGACGAACCAGGGAGTGTGCCAGATTTTGTCGGCCCGCTTGTAGACGCGGTCGAATTCTCGCTGACCGGTGACGGTCCGGAAATGCTTTATACGGCCAATCTTTTTCTACCTTTGGCGCGACGGGCGTTGATGACCTTGCGTCCGTTTTTGGTCTTCATCCGTGTCCGGAAACCGTGGGTACGCTTGCGGGGAGTGTTGTGGGGTTGATAGGTTCGTTTCATTTTGGATATCCTTCGTTGGTTTCGCTCTCCGGCGGCCGGAAGGGTCCCCAGAGAGAAATATGGACGGGATTTTATCGAAAGGGACCTTAAATCCGGATGATGCAACACGTTTCGTTTCGAGAGGATCGGGGGAAGGCTCATCTGTACGCTCTCAGGGGCGGCCCCCGATGACACCGCTGCGCTTTCTGGCCGACTGCCACCTGGGCCGTCCGGCACGCCATCTCCGTTTCGCCGGATTTGACACCCTCTTTTGCCCCGAAACCGACGATACCCGACTCCTGGAACGTGCGCTCCGGGAGCGACGCCTCCTCCTGACCCGCGACCGGGAGCTCGCCCGCAGGGACCGGGCCCGGACTCTCCTGCTCCGGGCCGTTTCCCCGGAGGAGCAGCTGAAAGAGCTGAACGCCCGCCTCCCCCTGGCGGAGCGTTTCGCCCCCTTCACCCGCTGCATGGTCTGCAACACTCCCCTGAAGCGGATCGCGAACGTACAACTTCCCGGGACCGTTCCGCCCCGGGTCCGTGAGGATTTCGATGAGTTCCGACGCTGTCCGGGCTGCGGAAGGATCTACTGGCGGGGCGACCACTACCGGGAAATGATGAAGCGATGGGAAAGCCTGCTGGGAACGAACGTACTCACACTCCCGAAAGGAGAATAGCGTTTTCTCCGCCCGTTCTCCCTCCGTTTCGAAGACCTTTTGGCAATGGGTAGCGCGTTCACATTCCCAGGCGCCCGCGACTCCTGCGCAGCAGCCCATCCCTCCTGCTCCATTCTTCCAAAAGCTCCTCCCGGGTTCCGGCGTCGAGGCGGGGAGTCTCGTAATAGCCTGCCTCGACCCGTTGCCGCTCCGCCTCGTAGAGGAGCAGGGCCGCGGCGACGGAGACGTTGAGACTCTGGACCATCCCGTGCATGGGGATGACGGCCCGATGGGTCGCTTCGGAGGAGAGCTCGGGGCTCACTCCCTCTTTTTCATTGCCGAACACGAGAAGCGTCGGCCGCGTATAGTCGATGGTGCGAAAATCGACGCTTCCCTCCCCCAGCTCCGTCACCACGATCTGATACCCCTCCTCCCGCAGCGCACGAAGGAACGCCACCCGCTTTTCGGTGGCGATCCGCGCCTTGCGCAGCCAGCGGTGGGCCCCCTGGGTCACGGTGCGGTGGGTCTTGACATGCCCGGCAAGCTCCAGTGCGTAGTAGAAATCCAAGACCCCTACCGCTTCGGCGCTTCGCATGACGGCGGAGATGTTTCGGCTGTCGTGTACACCGTCGAGCAGGACTTTCAGACAGGGTTGTTTGGCATCCAGCAGCTCCTCCATCCGACGCCACCGCCGTTCACTGATCCACATCTGCGCCCCTCTTGATTTTTTTCTTCATTGGGAGTAGAATTCCACTCCCCTTACGCTGATATAGCTCAGCTGGCTAGAGCACCTGATTCGTAATCAGGAGGTCGCGGGTTCGAGTCCCGCTATCAGCTCCACAGCTCAATCTTCCGCAGTCGTGACCTCACTTTTTTTGCATCGTTTCATTATGATCGTTCCCCGTTCGGGGAGGTTCGGGAGCGGGTCGACGTACGTTCGGTCCGGGGCTCTCATCGTAACGCCCCATCTCCATGGGAGCCATCAGGGTCCGCTTGATCAGTTCCAAAGGATAGAGCAGCGCCTCTCCGACCGGATTGGTCTGGACGTGGGGGCTGCGGAGTGTCCCGGTAATACGGACTCCGACCGTCAGACTTTTGTCTTTTCCGAACAGGATGTAGCCGACCACCGGGATCTTGCCTACGGTCCGTCCGACCTCCCGGGCGGTCTGGATCGCCAGGTCCACCGCAAGAGCCCCGTTTTTCAAAAGAACCGTCCCTTTTCCCGCAACCGTGGCCGAACGCCCTTCCAGAACGATCGATTCGAGCGTCAGAGTCTCACCTTTGAGGGTAAAGAGAATCCGCCCTTTCCGGATCTCGAAACCTTTTTTGCTGAACCCGGGACTGGAGAAGCTCACCAGCGCCGGCAGCGTATTGAAGAGCGCGATCATGTCGTTGTAGACCTTTACATCCCTCAGCACTCCTCCTTCGATGAGGATCTCTCCGGTATAGCCCTTCGCTTCGCTTCCCTCCAGATGCAGGGTATAGCGTCCTCCCTGAAGCCCGTTGAAGTGGATGAGGGCATGCAGCATCCGGTCGTCGATACGCTTCGCCTCGGCGCTGAGCATCGGACCCTTTTTCTCGATGTGCAGATGATCGTTGCCCAGCACCCCGTCGAACCGGAGATTTTCTCCGTCGATCTCGAGACGATAGGCATCGCTGAGAAGCACATAGCGCCCGTAACGAATGACGCTTTTGCTTCCCAGGATCGTCAACCTCATCGACGACCGCCTGGAGAGTTTCGAGGCTTGTTTGCGACGCTGCATCGTCTCCAGAAGGCGCCGCGCATCGACATTGAGTCCTTCGATACGCAGCAACTTCTGTCCCGAGCGAAAGGCGATCCTGCCCCCCAGGGCATCGAAACGCAATGCGCTGCCCACCACCCGCGCCTCGAAGGGGAAGCGCGTCACCGTTCCCTCCCGGGTATAGAAGGGAGCGTCGGGCCAGAGCAGCGTCCCCGAAAGGCGATAGGCGCCCCCCTCATCCCGATCCGCACGGATCTCTCCCTCCCGTACGAAGCCCCGAACCTGCTGAAGATAGGGGAGCCAAAGGGAAAGTTTTTTCGCCGTAAAACGCCAGGAGCCTTTGTCGCTGAGTTGCAGACGGCTCTGGAGGGAGGGAAGTACGACACGGGCACCCCGCTCGCTCCAGCGGAGTTTCAAGGGGAAACGTTTCCGGCAGATACGGAGCAGTGTCTCTCCCCCGACGGCAAACTCGAACCGCCGGACCTTCAACTCCAGGTCCGCCGTCCGCCGCCGCAGATCGGCCCGTCCCGTGACGCTGCCCCGGAACGACGGCAGGCGCAACTTCAGATCCCGCAACGCCAATTCCCGGCTCGTAAAGGCGATCTCCCCTCCCTCGATGGGGATGGTCCGTTTTTTCAACTCCAGCACCCCCCGTCCGAAGCGGGCGATTCCCCGCACTTTCACCCGCCCCTTCTTCCCCAGAGGGACATCCAGATCGACACGGGCGCGGGTCCGTCCCTCCTTCTGGCCCAAGGTGATGTGGAGACCATAGGCCTGAAGAATCCGCAACACCTGCCAATCGACCCGTCCGCGATAATAGAGCCGAAGCAGCAGGGTCAGGCGATCGGGATCGTCCAGATTGAGCAACGCGGCCTGGCTCCCCGAAAGATCACGACGCCCGTAACGGGGTCGATCCAGCAGAAAATAGAGATTGCCGTCCCGAAGCAGCACCCGGGCGGAACGCGCCGTCAACGGCAACAGTTTGTCGTTGAAACGTATGCGTACCTTCTCCAGACGCACCACCCCCGAGAGAGAACGGAAATCGGGGACGAAGTTCCCCGCCTCGGCATCGTACCGTCCTCTCCCTTCCAGAGAGACCAGACGGTAGCTTTTGGCGCTGATCCGTCGGCTGAGCCACTCTTTCGCTTCCCGGCTCATGTTGAAAAGGTTCAGCAGTCGTTCCAGGGAAGCGGTACGCATCGAGTCGAGCCGGAAGCGGACCTCTTCCCCCTCCCTGGTAACGGAGAATTCCCCCGACAGATCGGGAACGTTGTAAAAACCGGAAGCGACGAGCCGCCCGTCGGCATAGCGGTAGCTCAACTCCCCCGAGAGGGTCACGTCGTAGCGCCGGAGTCGCACCAGAGGGAACTGCAACTCCAGATCATTTCCCCGGTTGTAGACCATACCGGCGATCTCATAGTCGGGACTGTCGAGGTAGAGGATCCCGTCCCGATAGAGGATCCGATACCGCTTTCCCCGATAGACGACCCGTTCCAGATCGACGGATTGCAGCAGCCGCAACCCCTGATGAAGACGCGTCAACCCTTTCCGAAGCGCTTCGGATCCCTTCAGCTCTTCCCGTTGGGATGGAAGCACCACACTCCGGGCTTTGACGATAAGCCTTTTATCGAGTTTCAGATATAATCGCTCCACCTGAACGCCGGCCAGTTCCAGATGTTCGATCCGGATTCCGTGCCGAAGCATTCCCCAGAGGGCGAGAACGAAGATGAGTGGAAGAAGCCAGAGACTCCATCGGATGATCGACCGTTTCGAAACCATACTGCTCCTGCTGCTTCTCACCGTTCTCTTCTACCTGGGTCTTCCTCTCCGCACCGAAAAAAATCTGCGCATTCGGGGCGACTCCTGGCCTTCGATTATATCACAGCTCCAGACCCGAGGTTACGCCGTGGGAGCTCCCGACGTCTGGATTCTGGAACGTCTCGGAGCCCCGACTCCCGGCTGGGTCTATCTGGGCAAAACCCGCATGGAACGCCTGGAGTTTCTCCACCGCCTCGCCTCTGCAACCAGCCGCTTTCGGCCCGTGACGCTAATTCCCGGCGAAACGACAGTGATCTTTTTCGATGAGCTGGCCCGGGCCCTCGACAAAAACGCCACCCGGCTCCGGGAAGCCTATCGCCGTCTGAGCCCCTACCCCGAGGCGGGGATCCTGGCCGAGAGTTACAACATCCCGCTCCACTACAGCGAAGAGCGCATTATCAACTATCTGCTCAATCTCAGTGAGCGGCGCTATCGGAAACTGGCCGCCGGGGCGGGCATCCCCTACAATCCCGAAAACTGGCGGCGGATCCTCACCGTCGCCTCCATCATCCAGAAAGAGGCGGCCAACCGAAAGGAAATGCCCCGCGTCGCCTCGGTGATCTACAACCGGCTGCGAAAAAAGATGCGTCTCCAGATGGACGGGACCCTCAACTACGGACGATTCTCCCATGTCAAAGTCACCCCCCGCCGGATCCGGGAGGACAACAGCACCTACAACACCTACAAGCACCGCGGCCTTCCCGAGGCTCCGGTCTGCAACGTTTCCGAAGCGGCCATCCGCGCCGCGCTCCACCCGGCAAAAACCGACTACCTCTACTTTTTCCGCAATGACCGGGGCACCCACGACTTCAGCGACGACTACCGCAAACACCTCAAAAGGGTTCAAAAAAAGCGTAAAGAGCTCCAACGGGAACAACGAAGGAAGGCACAGAAACAATCCTCCACCCCTTCCCGGACGGCCCCTCCGTCCCCATAGCCCCGGGGATGAACGATCACTCCTCCCATTCGGCATCGGAGAACTCCGCCCTCGCCACAGGGGAGGGACGTTCGTCCTATGACGTCACAAAGCCGGACCAAAAGATCGAAAGCCGCCCCTCCACCCTTTCCGGGACTGAAGCCTCCGACCCCGATAGAAGGACGTTCGACGCCGGATGCTCTGCCTCACTCCTTCAGAAGCTTCCGAAAATCTTCCAGCTCGAACAGCAGCAGATTCCGCTCTCCACTCTCCCGCAGTTCCCGGGAGAAGCCGCTGCGGGAAAAGAGAGCGTATCGATCCGCCCGGATCCCCGAGACGGCCGCCTTTTCCTGGAGCTTTTTCAGTTCGCCCCGGCAGACGGGGCGCCCCGTGAACTTGCACTCCCCCAGGATCAGTTCCCCGGAACGGGTATGGGCCAGGAGATCGAATTCGCTGTGGTAATCCCAGTGGGTCCCCTTGCTCACCAGCGGGTCCCGCTCCGCGAAATGAAGCTCCAGCAGCTCCGAAGCGAGCTCTTCGAAGATCCGGGAAGCCGCCCGCTCCCGGTGTCGGCGGTAGTTCTCCATCATCGCCGTCCCCTCTCCCCGCTCCAGATCCCGGGCATAGGGCTCGACGAAGCCGAACCAAAAGCGATAAAACGGCGCGACGAAACGGACCTTGTCCTGGATGCGGTACCGGCGGAGCTCCTTGCGGATGGGACGACCCGGTACCGGCCGAATCGGCGCCTCCCGGGAGGGTTCGATCCGGAGGACACCCTCTTCCACCAGCTCCCGGAGCAGCGTCCCGCCGCTCCCCTCTCCCAATCCGGCCCGGCGGAACGCTCCCAGCATCCGGGCATCCCCCCGGGCCAGGGCGATCAGCAGCTCCCGCCGGGGCGGCTTGCGGAGCCAGGCGGGAAGGATCCAGCCGCGGGTTTGGGCAAACTCCCGCACGAAATGGCGCTCCACGCTGGCGTCGAGATCCTCGAAAAAGTCGAACGAGACCCGATCTTCCACCCCGCCGTAGATGGCGAAATAGCGGATCAACTGTTCCGACTCCAGCCAGGGAACGCTCCGGTGAAATCTCCGAAATCTCCGACGAATGGGGGCTCCTCGTTTATGCGGGATCGTGCGTCGGCTCTCCTCCTTCGGGAAGGGCTCTTCGCTTCCTGAGAACGATTATACGATATAATTGCGTCAAAAAGGAGAGCCTCGTGCCCATCGAGACCCTCAAAAACGTGGTGGACTACGGGATCATCGGCATCCTGGTCCTCATGAGCGTCGCCACCTTCGCCTACGCCTTCGAGCGGATGCTCTTCTTCCGCAGCGTCGACCTCTATCAATATCCCAACCGCAAGATGCTGGAGCTCGACCTGGGGCGCAACCTCGGCCCCCTGGCCACCATCGGCTCCAGCGCCCCCTATGTCGGCCTGCTGGGCACCGTCATCGCCATCATCCTCACCTTCTACATCATCGGGGAGCAGAAGACCGCCATCGACACCGGCGAAATCATGAAAAACCTCGCCCTCGCCCTCAAGGCCACCGCCGCCGGCCTGGTGGTCGCCATCCCCGCGACGGTCTTCTACAACATGCTGATGGACCGGGTCGACCGCCTCATGACCCGCTGGGACATCCTCAACGACCACGACGACGGAGACGAATGAGACGCCGACGCTTCACCGACATCAACGTCGTCCCCTTCATCGACATCGTCCTGGTACTCCTGGTCATCGTCCTGGCCACCGCCACCTTCGTGGTCAAAAACGAACTCCCCGTCGACCTCCCCCGCTCCGGCAGCCAGAGCAAAATCCCGCCCAAGAGCATTTCGGTGACCATCGACAAAGAGGGGAAATACTTTTTCGAAAAAAAGCCCGTCACCCTCGACGAGCTCAAGGCCGCCCTCGCCAAACTCGACCCGGTCAAGGACCTCATCACCCTCAACGCCGACCAGAAGAGCCAGTTTCAGAAATTCGTCACCGTCGTCGACATTCTGAAAAAAAAGGGCTTCAAAAAGATCTCCATCATCACTTCCCAGTAAGGAGAGCGCCATGACCGCCAACCTCATCGTCATCGTCGTCACCCTCCTGGTGACGGCCCTCCTCTTCTCCCGCCCGGTGGAGAAGAGCTCCTGGTGGGCCGCCACCGCCATCCCCCTCGCCTCCATCATCGGCAGCGGCTTCCTGGTCATCGCCCCCATCCTCCAGATGAGCGTGGGACGTCTCGCCGTGGCGGCCATGCTCTTCCTGGTCCTCCTGGCCTACGCCATCGGCGGCGCCATCCGCTTCAACATCCGTTACGTCGAGCCCAAACTGGCCGCCGGGACCCTCCACCCCGCCGCCCGGACCATGGAAGATCTCTCCCAGTGGGCCCTCGCCTTCGCCTACATCGTCTCGGTCACCTACTACCTGGCCCTTTTCGGCGACTTCCTCCTCCGGGGCGTCAATCTCGTCGATCCGGTCCTGGCCAAGAGCATCACCACCGCCGTCCTCCTCTTCATCGCCTATTACGGCCACCACCGGGGCTTCAACTTCCTGGGCAAGTTCGAAGCCCTCAAGCTCGGCATCATCGCCGGGCTCCTGGGCGGGCTGATCTACGGCAACTACCAGGCCTGGAGCGCCGGGATCTGGCACCTGCCTCCCGACGCCGGCACCCCGGGGCTCCACGAGTTCCGCATGGTCCTGGGGATGCTCATCGTCATCCAGGGCTTCGAGACCTCCCGCTACCTGGGGGAGAAGTTCCCCCCCTCCCTGCGCATCCGCACCATGCGCTACGCCCAGTGGATCTCGGGAGGGATTTACATCCTCTACATCGCCCTGATGCTCTACTACTTCAACGACCCGCTTCCCAAAACCGGCCAGGACACCGCCATCATCACCCTCTCGAAACAGATCGCCACCATCCTGCCGGTGATGCTTCTCTCCCTGGCCCTCATCGCCCAGTTCGACGCCGCCGTCGCCGACGCTCAGGGGGGCAGCGGCCTCCTCAACGAACTCTCCAAACGCCGCGTCAGCCTCGGCGCCGCCTACTGGATCATCGCGGCGGGCGGGCTGGTGATCCTCTGGACCTCCGACATCTTCGAAGTGATCCTCTACGCCTCCAAGGCCTTCGCCCTCTACTACGCCTTCCAGGGAAGCGTCGCCGCCCTGACGGCCCTGGCCCACCGGGAGATCCCCCACCGGCTTCCGCGCTTTTTCTGGTACGCCCTCGTCGCCTCCGCCGCCCTGAGCGTCGTGCTCTTCGGCATCCCGGCCGGCGGCTGATCCTCTCGAGACCTCACAGGAGTTTTTCATGTCCGACATCCTCTTCGGCCCCGTCGCTTCCCGCCGCTTCGGCAAATCCCTCGGCATCGATCTGAGCCCCGCCCGCAAACAGTGCAACTTCGACTGCGTCTACTGCGAGCTCGATCCCGCCCCAACCGTGGAGCGGGCCGCGGAAGTTCCCCCCGTGGAGGAGATCCTCGACAAGGTGTTGTGGGAGATTCAATGGTTCATCACCCTTCAACAGGCACACCCCAAGCGCTTTTTCCATCTATTCGCCGACACTTTCGATGAAAAAAAGGGCGGAGAGCTGGCCGAGTTTCTACGCATCACCCCGGAACCACGCTGGCTGGAGCGCGCGCCGGACCTGTTCAGCCACTACCCCGGCGGCCACCACGAAAAGGCGGTGACGCGGCGTTATCGGGACATGGTGGCCCAACGGTTCGAGGACTTTCCCACCATCCGTGAACGACTCCTCGCCCTGGCGCCCTGAGGCAAAGGCCCGTTCCACCAAGCGGTATAATGGCAATCCATTCACCGTTGTCTTCGGCCCCATGATTCATCAGCAGACGATCACCATCACCACACGTGGGCGAGGCACCTGGAATCTAACCACGGAGGTCGAGCGCGTGGTTCGCGCATCGGGCATCACTACCGGCCTGTGCCACGTGTTCGTGCAACACACCAGCGCGTCCTTGATCCTGTGTGAAAACGCCGACCCCCAAGTGCGCAGCGACCTGGAGCACTTCATGGCGAAGCTGGTTCCCGATGGCTCACGCCTGTTCCGCCATACCGCCGAAGGGCCGGACGACATGCCTGCCCATGTGCGCGCCATTCTCACCAACATGGATCTCACCTTGCCGGTGCAGAACGGCCAACTCGCCATCGGCATTTGGCAGGGTATCTACCTCTACGA
>CAZGGT010000257.1:0-3275 GCA_964525335.1 uncultured Nitratifractor sp.
GACGCCCGGAAGATCTTCGAAGTGTTTCTCCACTCCCCAGAAACAGCCGGCGGCGAAGGCGATGGTCTGGACTCTCGCCTGGAGCCAACCTGAAAGCAGCAAAACCGTAAAGAAAATGGCTCTCATGGATAAAATCTCCTCGTTTATAATCTTTAGTATCTTATCGAAAAGATGAGAGCTGCGTTCGGATTCGGGACAAAAGAAAGGAAAAAAAGGGCAGGAAAGGATCTGCGCCCCGGTCTCCCGGGCCGCGAAGGCTAACGTCCGAACGGATCGGAAATTGAAGTTGAATTATTCCCAAAGAACGTGATTCGAATATTACCCATTCCCTTCCGGAAAGCTCCGTTTCATCAGAACGATGAACGGATGGGAAACACAAAACCGACGATCTTGTCAGATTCGACACTACAAAAGGAGCCGGGCGGCGGCGGCGCAGGCGGCGCTTTCGCTCCGCAGGACGAGAGGGGTGTCGAAGCCGACGATCCGCCCCGGGGAGAAGAGAGAGCGCTCCTCCTCCGTCATTCCTCCCTCGCATCCGACCACCAGAGTCGAAACCGGACCGCCGCACTCCAGGGGATTCCCGGAAAAATCCAGAAGCAGGCTCTCCGGATGGCGGGAGAGAAACGCTTCCAGGCTCTCCGCCTCCTCCAGTTCCATGAGCCGGCTGCGTCCGCACTGCTGGGAGGAGTTGACCAGGATCCGTTCCAGTCGCCGGAAATCGGGACGGAAGTTGCGCTGGGAGCGTCCGCAGCGGATGAAGGTGATCCTGCCGACGCCGATCTCGTTGAGTGTCGGCAGGCTCTTTTCGACGGTTTTGGGATCGACCAGACACCAACCGAGGTGGAAAAAACGCCTGGGATGAACGGGAAATTCCCGGGAGGATTCGAGGAGGAGCCTCGCCCGGCGACGATCGAGGCTCTCCACCCGATAGGTATGGAGACGATCGTCCCGGAGATTGCGGAGGGGAAGCGGGTCTTCCCGGCGGAAACGTCGAACCTTGAAGAGATAGCGATAGGCCTCGCCCTCCACTTCCAGTCGGGGAGCGCCGGCGTCGGGATGGTGGAGAAACTGCATCGCCCTAGCGGGAGAGGCTCAGGACCGTCACCAGGGTCACCAGGCCGATCTCGATCCCCACCACCGCCATGGAGAAACCGATCCCGTCCTGTTCCGCCAGCCAGAGTTTTTTGAGCCGGATCGCCCGGTAGCCGTCCAGCACCGGCAACACCACGATCAGCGCGATCATCAGATCCACCGGCAGGGTGTGGGGCCGTCCGGCGAAGAGCCAGACCATCAGCCCGCTGAATCCCACCATCGCCCAGAGGGCCCAAAAGACGAAGTAACCGATCCGCGTATAGAAGACCCGCTTCGGAAGATCGTGGCGCAGAAGGTAGGGAAGCAGAAGATTCATCCCCAATACCAGAAGCAGCGCCTCGACCAGATGACGGTGATACCCGATCAATACATCCATGACCCCTCCTCGCGACCGGACGTCAGAGTTTGGAGATGTAGTCGGCGAGAGCCGCCAATTCGCTCTCGTTCAGTCCGGCCACCTGTCCCTGCATCAGGGCTCCCATCCCGTAGGCGTTGCGCTTGCCCGCTTTGTACTCTTCCAGGAATTTTTTGAGCTCTTCGGCCTTTTGACCGGCGATGATCGGCGCTTTACCCAGGGCTTTGGTCCTGCCGTCGACCCCGTGGCATCCCGCACACTTGCTATAGAGTGCCTTGCCGTTTTTGACGGGGGCGACGGTTTGGGCGGCCGGAGCGGAGGCTTCGGGGGCCTTCGCTCCGGAAGCGGAAGCCATCTTCTTCCCGAGCTCCGCCGCCTTCTTCTCCACGACAGCCGACGCCTCGGCACTTTTGGCTTCGGCCGTTTTCTTCATCTCCCGGGCGTGTTCCTTGGCACTCTCCAGGGCTTCACCGGCCCGGCGCTTCGCTTCCTCCATCGCTTCGGAGCTCCGGGACTTTGCCGTTTCGACATTGGCCGCCGTATCCTTGGCGACACTCCGGGCCGCCTGCTTCACGTCTTCTTTGGTCTGCTCACTGCATCCCCCGAGCACCAGGGCCGCGGCTACCGCGGAGATCCAAAACATTTTCTTTGTCATTTCATACTCCTTCATTGGAACTTCCGGGCCATTATAGCCTATCGATGTAGAGCCATCGTGAATGATCGCGGAAGCGCTCTGCGTTCGAGTCATACACCCTGGGTCGTATCGAAGATCCGGATATGGAGACGGTCGGAGTAGCGGTAGCCGCGCCGCATACAAAAGTCGAAGACCGCCCGATCGTTGTTCCGGAGAACGGCACGACTCTCTCCCACCGGCATGCAGTAGATCTCCGCTTCGGGGAGGATCGAGCGGATCTCGTCGATCTCCTCCGCCGCTTTTCCCGAGTCGATGAGTTCCCGGTCGATGGTGAATTTGAGAAAATACTCCCGGGCGTGGGCGGCGATTCGCTTGAGGGCATCGGGACGGATCCTCCGTTCCCGGGGCTCTCCGCTGTTGGAGAGTTTGAGAGAAAGGGCGAAACAGCAGGCCCCATAGGCGGGGTGGTTTTCAAAATCGGGATCCACCGTACCGTTGGTCTCAAAGGTGATCCGTACCCCCCGCTCCGTCAACCCCTCCACGACCCGGTGGAAGGTCCCGTCCGCCGCGTAGAGGAGCGGCTCTCCCCCGGTAATCACCACGTGGGGCAGATATCCGATCGTTTCGAACTCCCGGTCCAGGAGTGAGAGAAACGCTCCGCTCTCCTCCACCGTCTCCCACTCCCCGGCAAATGCCCGATCCACGGCAAACCAGGTATCGCATCCGAACCGACGTTCGCCTTCCGCTTCATATCCGGCCCCGAAACCGGAACACCGGAGATTGCACCCTCCCGTCCGCAGAAAGTAGCTGGGAACCCCGGCGTAACGCCCCTCGCCCTGGATGGAAAAGAAGCGTTCGACTAGTTTGAACAAGGAGGGACTCCTTGTTCAAAAATTAAAAATGAAGAGTTAAGAATTAAGAATTTTGGTTGGGTTCGCAAAGCGAACCCGTTTTCTACTTTAAATTGAAAAAAACCAAAGTCACTTCGCATTTCACCTTCTTCTTGATAGAAAGCGGAGCCACCGCACCGCCATCCAAAATTCTTAATTCTTAATTTTTAACTCTTAATTCCGAAGCTCCGCTTCGACTATCCTCCCGTTTCGTAAAAAGCCCGGCTCGACCCTTCGTTCTCCGTTTCGCTCCAGCGGTTCTCCTTGGGTTTGTTGCGCAGGACGTCGGCCAGAATTTCGGCGG
>CAZGGT010000258.1:0-13025 GCA_964525335.1 uncultured Nitratifractor sp.
GCATACGACATCACATACGCTTTCGGTAGCGGTTATACGAAAGAGCATCAAATGACGATCAACGGAAAAACTTCGGAGATAGATGCAAAAGATATTTATCGCGTGGCCGATGCGATGGGGATTCCCAAAAAAGAGGCGCAAACCGTTATCGAGCGTATGGCGGATATCTTTTCGGGCTTTAAAAACAGAGCATTCGAGCTTGGCATACCTAAAGATTTTGCGGACGAGATATATCAAAACATTAGATGGCACATACCCAAAAGCATAAAAGGATAATCATGAATCCGACTTTTCAAGACCCCACGCCCATTTTGCTCTATACACCCAAAGAGCTGATGGAAAAGATCGTCGAGCGAATCGAAAAAGAGAGACTCAAACAAAACCTGACGCAAGAAGAGTTGAGCAAAAAAGCGGGCATACCGGTGGCCACCTATAGAAATTTCGTCTATAAAAAACAGATATCGCTTCAAAATTTCATTAAAATTCTCAAGCGATTGAGAATGGAGGATGCCTTACGATTGCTCGTAGATACGCCTATGCAAGAGGAGATATCCGAAGCGATAGCCTTGTTGAAAACGAAAAAAGAGAGAAAACGAGCGAGGAAAAAGCAAAAATAATGTTTATGGCGCTCGTGTTGCTTTTTATAATCTTTTCTGTTTAAGAAATGGAAAATTATTAGGGAATGGCGGAGACGGAGGGATTCGAACCCTCGGTACCCGTTAAGGTACGCACCCTTAGCAGGGGTGTGGTTTCAGCCAGCTCACCCACGTCTCCTTAAAGACGCCGCATTATAATCGAAAATAGTTGAACCAAAGCTGAAAATAGGATACAATCCCCTCAATTCGAGAGGAGGTACCATGCTGAAAAAAATGGTTCCATTGATTATTCTGGCAATGTTCATCGCGGCGACGGCATTCGTCATCCACGGGTTGGAGAAGGCGTCGGCCATGACCCACCCCTCGGCGAAAAGCCGTCAGCCGTGAAGAACGCCATCCCCTCGATACCAAGCACCCGAAAGGAGAGACAAAATGTTCGGAAAAAAACTCAAAGAGTACAACCTCGGCCCCGAGGAGCTGGAGAAGCTCCAATACGCACTCATCAAGACCAACAAAGGGACCATCAAGATCAAACTCTATCCCAAAGAGGCTCCCAACACCGTAGCCAACTTCGCCCATCTCGCGGAGACGGGTTTCTATGACGGACTGAAATTCCACCGGGTCATTCCCGGCTTCATGGCCCAGGGAGGCTGTCCCCATTCCAAAGACAATCCCCGTCTGGCTGGGACGGGAGGACCCGATTGGGCCATCCGCTGCGAAACCGACAACGGCATTCCCCACAAGCGGGGCGCGCTCTCCATGGCCCACGCAGGCAAGGATACCGGAGGAAGCCAATTTTTCATCACGTTCGTCGATACGCCCCACCTCGACGGAGTCCATACCGTTTTCGGAGGAATCGAAGAGGGGGATAGCGAAAGTTTCCGGGTCCTGGACAGCATCGAGATGAACGACGACATCGAAAGCATCCGGGTCGTCGAGAGCACCGACTGAGCGAATCGTCCTCCCTCTTCGGACACGTTCCCCAACAGGCGGGGGAGGGGAGGGATCAGAGCTCGATGACCGAATAGACGGGAGCTTCGATACCCTCCCGTCCTTTGAGGAACGCCAGTTCCAATACAAAACAGCACTCGACGCAGTGCGCCCCGACTTTGTCGATGAGACGGGCCGCGGCGGCGGCGGTACCTCCGGTGGCGATAAGATCGTCCATCAGCAGGACCCGGGCGGGGCGTTCCCGGCAGAGTCCCCCTTCGCCGAATGCGTCGATATGAATCTCCACCTCGTCGAACCCGTACTCCAGGGTATATTTTTCCGAAACGGTAGTGTAGGGAAGTTTCCCCTTTTTCCTGACCGGGACGAACCCGATTCCCAGACGATCCGCCAACACGGAACCGAAGATAAATCCCCGGGCGTCGATTCCGGCGACGTAATCCAGGTCGTAACTGCGGTATCGTTCTGTGAGATGATCCATCAATGTCCGGAACGCCTCCGGATCGTTGAGCAGGGTCGTGATGTCTTTGAACTGGATTCCCGGCTTGGGAAAATCGGGAATGGTACGGATGCTGGAGAGAATCTTCTCTCTGTCGCTGGGATCGAGTCGGGACATCTTTTCTCCTTGTTCGAATATGTTTCCCGGATTCCGCAAGGCGTTTTCTAAAACTCGAAACCGCCCCCGGTTCCTTTGTTCATGCTCTCATAGACGGCGTGGACATAGCGGTTGCGGATCTCGCAACCGAGGATTTTTTCGCAGGAAAGACAACTGGAGCATTGATGCTCGGCCTGGCATTTCCGAAGCTTTTCGAGCTCCTCCTCCAGCGCCTGCTGCCAGCGGTCCTGTGTCTGTACTTCGCTCATGCTCCCAGTCCGTAGGCGTTTTTGAGCTTTTCGATCTCATAGTCGGATCCGAAGAAACAGGGAGTCGTGTCGTGATGATGCTCGGGGGTCAGTTCGAGGAGGCGTCGCCCTTCGTGATCGATGGCCTGGCCGCCGGCCGACTCGAAGATCAACGCGAAGGGAAGGGCCTCGAAGAGCATCCGCAGTTTGCCCCGGGGTTTGTCGGAAGTGGCGGGATAACTGAAGAGGCCGCCCCCCTTGAGCAGGATCTGGTGCAGATCGGGGACCATTCCTCCGCTATAGCGGAGCCGGTACCCCTCCGCGAAAAGTGACTCGACAAAGGCTTTGTGCGTGGGACTCCAGTAGCGCTGGGTCCCTCCGGGAGCGTTGATCTTTCCTTTCGCTCCGAGACGGACGGGGGAGCGGCTGGTGAAAAGCCCCCGGGTACCGCTGCGGTAATGGCGGGGGGTTTTCCCTCGGACGGCAATGACCAGCTCCAGGCGGGGACCGTAGACCACGTAGGCGGCGGCCCGCAGGCCCGATCCGGAAAGATTGTCTTTCTCGTAAATGCCGAAGATCGAACCGACGGAGAGGTTGACGTCGACGATGCTGGAACCGTCGAGCGGATCGTAGCAGACGATATATTTCCCCGATTCGTGAACGGACATCACCTCCTCTTTCTCTTCGCTGATAAGGGCGTGGACCAGCGGGATTTCCCGGAGAATGTGCTCGATGAGACTGTCGGCAGCGACATCGAGTTTGAGCTGTTCGTCACCGGAAGCATTCTGGTTTTCGCTGTAGCCCAGATCCTCGTTTTTGATGGCGAGATCGATTTTCTGGGCGATGGTTTTCAGCTTTTCGAAAATGGTCAACATGGATTTTGTCCTTTGAGTGTAATCGCGTGGGCATCGATCCAGGCGATGACGTCATCGGGATCGTTGAGATCGAGAACGTCGATGTCCGGGGAGAGATCGGCGACCCGGAGATCGACGCTTTCGTCCACGGCCACCGCCTGGAGAACCGGCAGGTAGTCGGGATCGATGGCGCCCCGGAAAACCCCGATCCGGGGAAGGTCCAGATGCTTGAGCCCCTCCACCATCAGCAGATCGAATTCCCCGAAGAGCCGGGCGACCTCCCCGACGCTTCGCTGTCGGTGGGAGAACAGGGTGGTCCGTGTCGGGGAGAGAACCGCCACGTCCGCACCCGTTTTGAAGAACCGGTCGCTGTCCTTGCCCTCCCGGTCGAACCGGGCCTTGTCGGAAGGATCGTGCTTGATCACGGCGACCTGCCGCTGCCCGGCGAGACGTTTGGCAATCTTTTCGATCAGGGTCGTTTTTCCGCTTCCGGACGGACCGGTGAAGGCTACCGCTTTCTGCTCCATGGGACTCCATCATTGTTCTGGGGTTTAGTCACTCCAATTGTAGTATAACTCTGCTGAACGCAGAAACGTCTCCGCCACTCTCTATGCTACAATGGGCATCAAAAATCGATCGGGACTTCACGACCATGAATCAGAGGAAAACAAAAAGAAAAGGGACGGCGGGTGTCTTGGCGGCGCTTCTGCTGATCTCCGGCTGCGCGTCCAAAGAGGACACGAGACTTTTTGAAAATATCCGAAAAGAGAGCCCGGAGCTTCGGACGCTCCAACAGACCGAAAAAGCGATCTTCGAACGCGGTGACGCCAACGAAACCATCGTCATCGCCACCTACCTGCCGGAGGCTTCCCGTTCGAGCGAGCGATTTGTCGTAGCGGTCTATCCGGAGGAACGACTGGACCGGACGCACGCGTTCCTTCTCAACGATGAAGCGCCTCTCTCCCGACGCCAGGTTTCCCGCGACACGCTCCCCCGACGGATCCGTCGGACATTGCCGCCATGGTTTGTCCTCTATCGTCTCGACTTTCCCCGAACGGACAAAACGAAACTTCTCCTGACGATTCGCAATGTCCGGGGAGAGAAACGGGAACTCGCCTTCTACAAAGGGCCGAAGTACCTCTCGACCAAACCGCACCCCCGGTTTTGAGCCGATCCGTTCAGCCCACGATCAAACCCGTACCTGATCTCTCCCGGAAGGATACGGGTCATCGGAAGCCTCTCTCATCGTCATACAAGGGACTCGGGCCTCATAGGGAAACGCGGGTTCGTTTCTTCGTCCGGAGTGTACCCTCTACCTCCCCTCTACATACCCCGGATTGGTTCTTAAGCTTAGATCGTTTACAATGATTTGTCATTCCACATCAGGGAGTATTCAGAGATGAAAGTCAAAACAGCGGTACTTACAGTCGCATTGGTAACGGGAATCGGTGGAATCCGGAGTCTGGAAGCGGGCTTCGGAGATGCCGTCGTCGGCGGAGTGGTCGGCGGAGTGGTGGGTTCGGTCATCACCAACGAAATCTATCACGGGCGGCGCCACCACACCACCCACCGCACCTATCGCCGTCGCCAGCGTACTCCGGTCGATACCGACGAGATGAAAATCCAGCGGGCGCTCAAGAGCCTGGGCTTCTATCGAGGTCCCATCGACGGTCAGATCAATTCCTATCCGACCCGCAGCGCGATCAAAGAGCTCAACCGGGCCTACGAGATCGGCGACACCGCCTACTTGAGTCCCCAGGAACGGGATGCCCTGATCTATCTCGGAACCCTTCTGCAGATGGATCAGGCCCTCGGCACCCAGGGGAACGACCGACGTTCCCGGACCAAACGGATCCAGGCCGCGCTCAAAGTCCTGGGATTCTATACCGGCAAACTCGACGGCTCAAGCGGGCCCATGACCCGGCGGGCCATCGCCGACTATCGTCGGGCCAACGGTCTCACCCCCGGCTATCGGCTCGGATATGAAGACGAATACCGCCTCATCACCACGGCCAAACAGTCCAACGACCGGAACATCGAAGAGACCCTCGCCTCCCTCAAACGTCTGGGAACGGGAACCCGGCCGGTGGGCGCACAGCCTGCTGCGGCTCCGGTCCCTCCCCGACAACAGCCGGTGATTCTCCAGCCCGCCCGGCCCGCGGCACCGGTCCAGCCGACCATTACCCAGAGCGCTCCCCGTCCCCAGTCTATGACGGGACCCGGAACCGTCCCCGTTCCGGTACCCCAGCCGGTCGTTCAGCCGGCGACTCCCGTCCCGGCTTCCCAGCTGCCGAAACCGGTCGCTCCGGCGGCTCCCCAACCGGCCTCCGCCTCTCTCCCCGCCCCGTCGGCGGCAGCTCCCGCACCCCTGGAGTCTCCCACTCCGGCGGGGGAACCCAAAAAAGAAGCGCCGGTGGTTCTCCAGCCCGCTCAGTAGAGCGTTCTCTCTCCCCGGCCGCCTGCCTCCGGAATCGAATCGGAGCCGGGCGGCGCACATCCCATACCTGACCTTCACGATCCTCTACTACAGCACGCCTGCAATAGGACGTGGAAAAAAACAGATGGAAGTGGAAAAACGATACGACGGATCGGAAGCAACCGTCCCGGTCCCTCCCGCACATGGACCGGGAAATGAACGAGGAGCGGTCTTCAGCCTTCTTTGCGTCGGAGAATGGCGGCCCCGAGTTGGGCGAGTTTTCCCTGGAGATCTTCGTAACCACGATCCAGATGGTAGATCCGGCGGACCCGCGTCGTGCCTCGTGCGGCGAGTCCCGCCAGGACCAGAGCGGAACTGGCCCGCAGATCCGTGGCCATGACATCCGCCCCGTAGAGTTCGTCGACGGGACGCACCGCCGCGACATTGCCTTTGAGCCAGATATCGGCTCCCAGGCGGTTGAGCTCGCTGACGTGCATGAAGCGGTTTTCGAAAAGACGTTCTTCAATGAGGCTTTCGTTTGAGGCGAGGGTGGCGACGGCCATGAGCTGGGCCTGCATGTCGGTGGGGAAGCCCGGATACTCCGCCGTGACGATGTTGACCTCCCGGAGTCGGCCTTCGGCGGGGAAAATGGTGAGGCTCGTCTCGTCGGGAACGCTGAAACGGCATCCCATGCTCTCCAGTTTGTCCACGGTGCTCTGGAGATGTTCGAGCTGGACATGGGTGAGGGTGATTTCCGAATAGGTGATGGCCCCGGCGCAGAGATAGGTGCCTGCTTCGATCCGATCGGGAATGATCGTGACGGAATGGGGAAAGTGGAGGGGGGTTCCGCCGCTTCCGCGGACGGTGATGCGCCCGCTGCCGATCCCCTCGACGGCGACGCCTCCGCTTTGGAGCATTTCGCAGAGCTGGACGATCTCCGGCTCCCGGGCGGCATTGATGATCTCGGTCGTGCCGTGAGCCATGGCGGCGGCCATGAGGGTGTTTTCCGTCGCGCCGACGCTGACTTTGTCGAACATGACTTTGGCGCCCCGCAGTCCTCCTTCGGGAGCGACGGCGTGGACGTATCCTCCTTTGATCTCGATCCGGGCTCCCATCGCCTCCAGTGCTTTGAGATGGAGGTCGATGGGGCGCTGTCCGATGGCGCAGCCCCCCGGCAGGCTCACTTCGCATTCGCCGAATCGGGCCAGCAGAGGACCCAATACCAGAATGGAGGCCCTCATCTGGGCCACGATCTCGTAGACCGCGCGGGTGGAGTGGAGGGGGCCCGCGTCGATGCGGACCCGATTGCCTTCATGCTCCACCCGTGCTCCGAGCATCTCCAGCAGTCGTAGCAAGGTACGGATGTCGACGACGTTGGGAAGGTTTTCGATCTCGACGGGTCGGTCGCTGAGCAATGCGGCGGCGATGACGGGAAGAGCGGCGTTTTTCGCTCCGCCGATTCGGATACTTCCCGAGAGCTTTCTGCCTCCTTCGATCTCCAGATAATCCATGAATCTATTTCCCTGCCTTTCCGAAAAGTTGACTGTATTGTATCCAAGCCGCCCTAAACCCCCGAAACTCCATCCCAGGACTCTTTGACCCCCTTCTTTTTGATATATTTTAATATTTTCTTGTTACACTTTTGATATTTTTAGATATGTTTAATATAACCCACGCTACTATATTACTTAATATTCAACGGAGAACGGAGGCGGGACGCAAACGATGAGCGACACACTGGATAGGCTCAAGGCCCTCAACAGCAAACTTGAAGCGAAGCTGAATCAAAAAAAAGGGGGACGCGGCACCGCTTCGCAGGCACCTCAAAGCCCCCCGATCCGGGAAGAACATCGTTCCCCGCAGGAGACCGAAGTCCCTTCCGCCCCCTCTTCGGAGGCGACGAAGACCCCGGAGACGGAAACCGTCCTGCTGAAAGGACAGGGACCCCGGGAAATCCTCTCTCCAAAACATCCGCGGCGGGAAAACGAAGAGCGCGGGGACGACGTCGAGGGGGCGGAGATCCGCCGCCTGGCCCAGATTCTGATTCATCACCTGGGCATCAACGCCTCTTCGGAACCCACACGTGCCGGAAATCTGAAAGAGCTGGCACGGCTCTACCTCGCGCTCAACATCGCAAAAAAAGCACCGGACATCCGGGATCTGTTCATCTACAAAGCGATGAACATCAGCGGGATCGGCCTGAAAGAGGAAGATTTCGGTGAAATCCGGGAAGGAAAATATGTCCAGGTCATCGCCATCACCTACGAACCGGACAAAAACGGAAAGAAAAAGGCCCGAAACATCTCCCTCGGATACTTCGGTAAAGCCGAAACCCTCGATACGGTCCGAAAAAACCAGGTGATTGAATTCGTTTTGCGCTGGCGCTACGAAAAGGCGTTTCAAAACCTGGAACACTATCGTCTGCTTCTGGAAAAGGTGCTTCCCCGGGACCATACGTCCCATTGAGCGCTTACACCCCATTTTTCCGGGAAGCCGCCGTCTCCCCGCTCTCCGCTTCTCCGGAGAAGTCCTCTCTAATCTAAGATTTGTTAGAATCCCGTACAAATTCAACACAGCAACGAGGTGAAAATGAACATCGAAATGACTCCCGAAAACCTGCTCGTTCAACTGGGCTACCCCGTCAAGGAAGCGACCCTGGCGCAAATGGAGCGCATCATCGCCAATACCCCAGGCTTCGACAAATTCGCCAAGCACATTCTGACGCTCAACGACGAAGTGAAGCGCTTCGGCGGCATCGTGGCCCTCTCCAATTCCAAAGACTATCTCAAGGTCAAAAGCGACGCCACATCCCCCGAGGAGATCGCCGCATTCAACGACTATGTCAGACAGTGGGCCGAGAAATACAAAGTCGCCCTCGAAAAAGTGGACGGAAAAGAGACCTACTACATTCTCGGCCACCAGTAAATCCTCTTCATGCCGCTCTCTTCGCTCAACGCTGAGCAGCTCGCGGCGGCGACCGGCCCCGCCGGACACAATCTCATCATCGCCAGCGCCGGAACCGGCAAAACTTCGACCATCGTCGGCCGAATCGCTTTTCTCCTCCAACGTGGTGTTTCTCCGGAAAAAATTCTGCTCCTGACCTTCACCAACAAAGCCGCGGGAGAGATGATCGCCCGGCTCAAACAGTACTATCCCGCGCGGGTGGTCGATCGGATCGAAGCGGGGACCTTCCATGCGGTCTGCTACCGCTGGCTCAGGTCCATCGACCCCCAACTCACCCTCAAACAGCCCGGAGAGCTCAAGACCCTCTTTCGCAGTGTCTACGAAAAGCGGGATCTCAAGAGGCTGGGGTACGGAATCCCCCCCTTCTCGGCCACCTATCTCTACGAACTCTACAACCTCTATCAGAACGCTTCGCTGGACTCCTTCGACCGATGGCTCTCGGAGCGCTATGAAGATCATGAGATTTGGATGGATATCTATCAGGACATCTGCGACGAATTCGAAGCGACCAAGGCGGAGTACGGTTTTCTCTCCTTCAACGACCTGCTGCTGCGGATCCGTCGGCATCTGCGCGAAGAGACCCTTCCCTTCGACGAGATCCTCGTGGACGAGTATCAGGACACCAATACCCTCCAGGGGGCGCTCATCGACGATCTGAAGCCCCGTTCTCTCTTTTGCGTGGGCGATTACGATCAAAGCATCTATGCCTTCAACGGCGCCAACATCGAAAACATCGCCACGTTTACCGAGCGCTATCCCGATGCCCGCGTCTATACGCTCCGGATCAACTATCGCTCCACGGCTCCCATCCTCGCCCTGGCCAACCGGGTCATCGAACGCAACGAACGGATCTATCCCAAAGAGCTCAGAGTGGGGCGTACGGGTGCCGCCCGCCCCCCGCGTCTCCTGATCTACGAAGAGCTTTTCGAACAGTACCAGAGCATCGCCGGCATGATCGGAGAAGGGGATCTGCCCTACGCGGAAGTCGCGGTGATCTTTCGCAACAACGCCAGTGCCGACGGCATCGAAGCGAGCCTTCGGGAGCGGGGGATTCCCTGCCGGCGCAAAGGGGGAACCAGCTTTTTCGAAGCGAAAGAGGTGAAGTTTCTCCTGGACCTTTCGATGCTTCTCGTCAATCCACGGGATATGATGGCTTTTATTCATATTTTTGAATATGGGCGTGGAATCGGGACGGCGATGGCCAAAGAGATCTTTCAGTCTCTTCTCCATTTCGGAGAGGGAGATCTGCGGCGGGGACTTCTGCGCCCGACGGTGACGACTCTGCCCAAGCTCCATCCCAACAAAAACGTCCAGCTCGGTCTCTTCGACGACGACCTGGAGATCGGTTCGGTCACCCGGTTCGCCTCGATGGAGATGGAGGAGGAGATTCGGGCCCATCCGTTGCTCAAACACCCCCGGCTCACTCCCGACGGGCTACGGTTTTTTATCGATTTCTATCGCTTCTACCGCTCCGTCGACCGCAGCAGTCGCCCCGACACCATCCTGCGCAAGGCGGCAGCCTCGCCCCTCTATCAGCGGATCGTCACCCAGCTCTCGGAACAGCGGGCCCGGCTCAGGAGCGGAGAACTCGACCCCGAACGGGAGGAGCAGGCCCGGGAGCGGATCCTGCGCAAAGCCCGCCTCCTGAGCGATCTGGCGGGACAGTATACGGAGTTGCGTCGTTTCGTCAACGCCATGATTCTTGGAGGAGGTGAAATGAGCGAGGGGGAGGGGGTCAATCTCCTGACGGTCCACGCTTCCAAGGGGCTGGAGTTCGAAGAGGTCTATGTGGTGGATCTGATGGACGGCCGTTTCCCCAACCGCAAGCTGATGGAACGTACCGGCAGCATGGAAGAGGAGCGTCGCCTCTTCTACGTCGCCGTCACCCGGGCCAAAAGCCGGCTCAATCTCTCCATGGCCCGCTACGACCGGGTCAAAAAGATCGAGTTCAAGCCCTCCCCCTTCCTGGAAGAAGCGGGGCTGATCCGGACACGGGAGGAAGCGCCCGCCGCTGTGATATAATCCCGAAACCATCCCATGGAAAACCGCGGTGCCGTCCTCCCGGGACGGAAAGCGAACACAAAAAAAAAGGAACGGATATGAGCAACAAAAGAGTGGAGCATCTGGAGCGCATCAAAGAGGCGATCGGCAAAGCGGAATTGAGCGAGGAGGAGAAAAGCAACGCCTGGAAGCATATCGAAGAGTGGTATGCCGAAGACAAGGCTTTCGGTACCCTCTACGAGAAACTGGCGGAGATCTCTCCCAAGATCGAAGCGATCCTGGCGGAGATGGGGCTGATCTGATCACCGGCCGAACGTCCCCGGCGCAGAGCTGCGAAGCTCCGCGGGCTTTTGTCCCGGGTCCTCCGGAGCTTCGTCCGTATCCATCGGATCGAAAGAGAGGATAAGCGTCATGGAGAGTTTCCGTTTTCTGATCTCGGGTCGTGTGCAGGGAGTCTATTACCGGAAGTTTGTCGCCCGAAAATTGCGGGAGCTGGGAATCCGCGGATATGTACGCAACCTGCCCGACGGGCGGGTGGAAGTGGTAGCCCGTTTGACGGAAGAAGAGCTGGAACCGGTCCGACGGATCCTGCTGGAGGGATCTCCACTCAGCGAGGTGGGGGAGATCACGGTCGAACCGATGGAAGGCGACGATCTTCTCTACGACGGGTTTGAAATACGCTATTGATCGGGAGGTGAGAAATGGCCAGCGGATGGGGATGTCAGCATCAAACGACCCACGAGGGAATCGCGGACTGGTGTCGTCTGCTCTCCCACCCCTGCGATCCGGGATGCAAGGGGTGCGTTCTCTTCGGACACGGGCTTTTCAGTGTCGCCACGACTCCCTCCAACGAAGCCTTCGAGCGCCGCAGGATGAAAAAACGCAGCGATCATCCGCTCGAGGGAAAATAGTGTTCCGATCCTCCGGGAGATAGCGGGAAGCCCCATGCCGCCTCCCGCCTCCAACGGCGCAAAGTTCGCGGGAAAAGGATGCCGAACCCGCGCCACTACTCTCGCCGGAGCTTCCCGGCAAAGCGGGCCCGGACCCGGGCGACCTTGGGAGCGACCACTGCCCGACAGTATCCCTGATCGGGGTTTTTGGCGAAGTAGTTCTGATGGTACTCCTCCGCCGGGTAGAAGCTCGACAACGGTTCGATCCTGGTGACGATCTTCCGCTCCAGGTTCCCCTGGACTTCCTCCGTCACCTCTTCGGCGATTCTCCGCTCCTCCTCCTTTTGCCAGAGAATGGTGGAGCGGTACTGGCTCCCATAGTCGGCTCCCTGGCGGTTGAGGGTCGTCGGGTCATGGATCGCGTAGAAGAGTTCCAGCAGATCCCGGTAGCTCAGCTTCGTATCGTCGTAGAGGATTTTGACCACTTCGGCATGGCCGGTGGTATCGGTGCAGACCTCCCGGTAACTCGGATCTTCCGTATGACCGTTGGCGTAACCGCTGACGACGTCGATGACCCCGTCGAGCTGTCGGAAGGCGGCGTCGAGACACCAGAAACACCCTCCGCCGAAAACCGCTTCTCTTTGTGCCATTTCGGGCTCCTTTCTCCCACGTTCCCGGTCGAAACCGGCCGAAATTTTTAACGTTTCTTCAATCGTTTTAGGTTAGAATCGTCGCGATTCGGATCATGACGAAAGCGGCAGGAAAAGTCAATGGTCCGGGGAGAGGGAAGGGTGTCCCGGCGGGATGGCGGAGTCGTTCCATCGATCGAGCATCGAGAAATCGGAAAGGAGTGCAATGAGTGTCGGATTGCGTTGGATCGTGGCGGCGGGCGTATGCTCCGCATTCGTACTCTCCAAACCCTATTCAGCCCGGGATCTCACGCTGCGATTCGGTCCCGACGTGCGTATCGGCAACCGCGTCGCCAAAACGGTGCGTTTCGGAGGGGATCGTACTCCGCTGTGTTCCCTCATCATCGGACCGCGGGGCGATCCATTTTTTTCCGATGGCGACGGATGCAGACACCGAAGCAACTCCCGCGGCAGAAAGATCGTCTGCACCTCCGACGGGGCCGTTTGCAAAACGCGTTCCGAGCTGCTGCGTTTCGCATCGGCTTCACGGAGCGGGGCGGGAGATTCTTCCCAACCCGCATGGTGCCGGTCCGGCCGTCTGAACGCTACGGAACGCACTATATGCGAGCATCCGGAACTCTGCAAACTCGATCGGGAACTCTCCGGGCTCTACGGGAGATCGACCGACCCCGGGAAACGATCCCGTCAAAGAACCTGGTTACGGGAGGAGCGAAACAGCTGCGGCAGGGACGTGGAGTGTCTCAAAAGTGCCTATGCCCGGCGAATCGGGGAACTGAAAAAGATTTCGGATACGGGTTCTCAAAAGGGAGAGGACGATGATGATTCAGAAGGTTTCGTCGACAAGAGAGATAGCGATCTCGTCC
>CAZGGT010000259.1:0-10732 GCA_964525335.1 uncultured Nitratifractor sp.
CCCGTGATCTGTGTCATCGGTGCCGGAGTCGCCGGGGTGATGGCGGCGCGTTTTCTGACGGAGGGGGGCGCGAAGGTGCTGCTCGTCGACCGGAGCCATATCCCCGCCTCCGGGGGGAGCGGGGCGGCGGGGGCCTTCGTCTCGCCCAAGATCGGCAAGGGCGGCCCGCTCCAGCAGCTCACCAACGAAGCCTTCGCCTTCGCCCAGCGTTTCTACAAAGAGCGCTTTCCCCATGCCTTCCACGCCACCGGCGTCCTGCGGATTCCCAGAGACGAAAAGGACGAAGAGCGTTTCGCCCTCTACGAGCCCTTCAATTACCGCCCCTACGAGCGCTGGGATGCCGTCCGGGCCGAGGCGGCGGGGTACCGGAACGTGCCGGGCGGGTTCTTCTTCCCCGAGGCGGGGGACGCGGACGCCCAGGAAATCTGCCGGGAGATCGGGGCGGAACTGGGACTGCGGCAGATGGAGGTGGAGCGGTTGGAGCGGGGCGACGGGGGCTGGATCCTTCACGGGGCCGGGGAGCGGATCGAGGCGGAGGCGGTGGTCCTGTCCACCGGGCATGAGAGTACCCTGACCGATCTGCGCTATCTGGGGATCAAAGGGCTCTGGGGGAGTCGGGGGGATTACGCCACCGCCCGGGAGTTTCCCGTCAGCATGCACCGGGATTTCTCCCTCTCGTCGACCCGAAAGGGTCGGGTGAAACTGGGGGCGACCCATGTCAAGTATCCCCGGCCCTGCCTTGCCTGCGACGGCCGTCCCCTCGCCTCGTTGGAGGCCAAAGCGGCGGAGCTGGCCGATACCTCCGACTTTCGGCTCCTCGAGACCTTCTGCGGGATGCGCTCGGGTAGCCGGGATTTCTTTCCGACTGTGGGTCCGGTGATCGACGTGGAGCGGATGCTGGCGGAGCATCCCGCCATCGTCCGGGGAGCCAAAGCATCCCTGAGACACCTCGAAGGACTCTACATCCTCAACGGCCTGGGAGGCCGGGGCTTCGTCTTCGCTCCCCTGATGGCCCGATGGCTGGCGGAGCACATTCTCGACGGCGCACCGATCGACCCCCGGGTCCACCCCGACCGGCTTTTCTGGAAGTGGGTGAGGAAGGGAATGAAGAGCTGAGAGCTGAGAGCTGACCCGGCCCGATAAAAATTTTCTGATGGAAATTTCTCTAGATTCCTCAGTTCCTCAGTTCCTCGGTTTCTCGGTTTCTCCGTTCCTCTGTTCCTCGGTTTCTCTGTTTCCCAACAGTTCCCGGACTTTGAGGAGATCTTCCCATGCCTCTTTTTTGGCGGAGGGGTTTCGCAGGAGATAGCTGGGGTGGAAGGTGGGGATCAGCAGGTAGTTTTCGGTGCGGATGATGTGGCCCCGGACTTTGCTGACCGCGCTTTCGTCGTTGGTGAGATAGCGGTAGGCGGTGCCGCCGAGGGTCATGATGATCCGGGGGCGGATGATCTCGATCTGTTTGAGCAGGTAGGGGCGGCAGGTGAAGGCCTCGGTGGGGGTGGGGACCCGGTTGCCGGGGGGGCGGCACTTGACGATGTTGGCGATGTAGACCTGGTCGCGGCGGAGGTGGAGGACGTTTTCGATCATCCGGGTCAGAAGTTCCCCCGCTCTGCCGACGAAGGGGCGGCCGGTACGGTCTTCGGTCGCTCCGGGTCCTTCGCCCACGAACATCAGTTCGGCATGGGGATCTCCTTCGCCGAAGACCGTTTTGTGGCGGCTTTTGGCCAGGTCGCAGAGGTGGCACCCCTCGACCAACTTGCGCAACGTTTCGAGATGTGCCGGGAGTTGGGCGGGTTCCGGTTCCAGGTCCGAGGGGCGTTCGTCGGTATAGCGGTATCCCAATTGTTTGAGTAGGAGCAGTTGGCGGAGTTTGAGGGCGTTGTGGAGGCGTTTCATGGGAGGAATTGTATCAGATTTGCCGTCTCATCCCCGTAGAGATTGGGAAAGCGGTTTCCTGGATCGATCCGCCGGCGGGCATCCGCATGGTGCCGTTTTGCCTCGGCCGAGGTGACGGGCTGTATTCGAAATCGGTGGAACGAATCCGCGGCCAAGAGGATTCAGGAGCGCCCGGATCCCCTGTTCCCCTCGAGATTCATCTCCCGGCGATTGGCCCGGTCCTGGAGCCAATCGGAGATCTGGATCAGGCTGAAGGTGACCAGGAAGATCATCAGACCGGGGAAGAAGCTCACCCACCAGGCGATTTCCATGACCGATTTGCCGTCGCTGAGAATGCTGCCCCAGCTCATCTCGGGCGGGGTGATCCCAAGACCCAGATAGCTCAGACCGCTTTCGGCCAGGATGGCCCCGCTGACGCCGAAGGTGAAGCTGACGAAGAAGATCGGGGCCAGGAGGGGGAGAAAATATTTGAAGACGATGGTTCGGGTGGGGACCCGGGCGATGCGCAGGATCTTGATGTAGGGCTGGGAGGCGATGCGGTAACTCTCGCTGCGGATCAGTCGGGCGGTTCCCATCCATCCCGTGATGGAGATGACGATGATGAGGATCACCGAGGATGCGGGGATGTAGCTCACCAGGGTCAGGAGCAGAAAAAAGGTGGGGAAGGTCAGAAAGAGATCCACGATCAGGACGAAGCCTTTGTCCCACCAGCCTTTGAAGTATCCGGCGGTGACCCCCATGAGCAGACCGATGAGGGAAGCGATGACCGCCGATCCTACGCCGATCGTCAGGGAGACCTGTCCCCCCTGCATCACCCGGGCCAGCAGGTCCCGCCCCAGACGGTCGGTGCCCATCGGGTGTTGCCAGGAGGGAGCGGTGAGGATCAGTTCTTTGTGGAAGGTAAACGGATCCCAGGGATAGAGCAGGGGACCGATGAAGCTCAGGAGTACCAGGGCGCCGAGGATGCCCAGGGAGAAGAGCGGTTTATCCTTCATCGGTCTCCACCGGGCGATAATAGCTGAGGCTGCTCTTTCCGAAGCGTTTCTTCTTGAGCAGTTCCAGGCTCCCGATTTTCTCGGGTAGATCGACGGCGGTCATGTGCTCGACGATGGCCAGTTCACACTGTTCGGGGGCGATCCGCTCCAGGAGTTCCAGGGTCCGGTCGTAGATCTCCTCCATCCCTTCGCGGATCGAGAAGGGGGGATCGAAGTAGAAGTAGGCCCGTTCCCCCGTCGCCTCCAGGGCCCGGTAGACCCGGTCGAACTCCCTGAAACTGTCGCCCCAGATCGTCTCGATGCGGTCGGGGGCGATCCGCTCCACGTTGGCGAGGAGAACTTCGTAAACCTCCCGGTTTTGCTCCATGCACCAGGCGCGGGAGGCTCCACGGCTCACCGCTTCCAGGGCCACCGATCCGCTGCCCGCGAAGACTTCGACGAAGGGTTTGTCCACCAGATCGAACTGGAGGGTGTTGAAGAGGGATTCCCGGAGGATCGCTTTGGAACTGCGGGTGGTGCTGACGGCGGGGATCTCGATCCGCTTTCCTTTGAATTCCCCGGCGATGATGGGAGTGGAGTACGTCCGAATCCGGGATTTGCGACGTCGTGGCTGGGACATGGGGATTTCCGTTTTTTTGGAAACAATTATAGCAGAGGTTATAATACCCTCCAGAAAAGCGGACGAGGAGGTTCCATGATCGTCGATACCCATGTGCATCTGGACGATCCACGCTATGCCGAAGATCTGGACGCGGTGCTGGCGCGCTCCCGGGAGGCGGGGGTGAGGGCCTGGATCGTTCCCGGGGCCGATCCCGAGACCCTGCCCCGGGCGTTGGAGCTGGCGGAGCGTTACGAAGGGGTTTGGTTCGCCGTGGGCGTCCATCCCTACGATGCGCGCAAGTACGATCGGGCGTTGTTGGAGCGCTACATCGGCCACGATAAGTGCGTGGCGGTGGGAGAGTGCGGACTGGACTACTACCGACTCCCCGAAGGGGAAGAGGCGATCGCGGAGGAGAAGCGGCTCCAAAAGGAGGTCTTTGCGGACCAGATCGCTTTGGCCCGGGAACACGGCAAACCCCTGATTGTCCACATCCGGGAGGCGAGCCGGGATTCCCAGGCGCTCCTGGAGGCCCATGCGGGAGAGCGGGGCGGGGTGCTCCACTGCTACAACGCCGACCACCAGCTGCTGGAGCTGGCGGAGCGGAACTTCTACTACGGGATCGGCGGGGTGATCACCTTCAAAAACGCCCGGAAGTTGGTGGAGGTCTATCCCCGGATCCCCCGGGAGCGGCTTCTCATCGAGACCGACGGCCCCTACCTGACCCCCCATCCCTACCGGGGGAAACGCAACGAACCCGCCTACTGCCGCCTCATCGCCGAAAAGATGGCGGAGCTCTCCGGGCTCCCTTTCGAAGAGCTTACGGCTCTCTGCCGGGAAAACACCCGCCGGCTCTTCGGTGTCTGAGCGTTTCGAAGCTCCGGGGAAGGGGAGTCGCATGCCGGGACGACGGAGCTTTTTGCTGTTGGTCGCGGGGTTCCCGCTTCTGGTGGAAGCCCTGTCGATCCTCGAAGCGAAGTTTCCCAGTTACCGTTACGTGATGGAGGAGTTGGACATTCCTCCCTCCTATATCAACGATCCCACGTTCAGCGAGTTCATTCTCAAAAACGAAGAGCGGTATCGCCGTTTCTACGAGCATTCCACCCGCCGGGGCAAAACCTACATTCCTCTCTTCAAAGAGCTGCTCAGCTCCGGCGGCCTCAGCCATCTCTTCATCTACCTCTCCATGACCGAATCGGGCTTCAAGAGTACGGCCCGGTCCAACAAAAAAGCGGCGGGGCTCTGGCAGTTCATGGCGGCGACCGCCCGGCGCTTCGATCTCAAGGTGGATCAACACAAAGACGAGCGTTACGATCCGGTCGCCTCCACCAAGGCGGCGATGCGCTACATCCAGACCCTCTACCGGATGTTCGGCAAATGGTACCTGGTGATGATGGCCTACAACTGCGGGGAGGGACGGTTGCAGAAGGCGATCAAACGGGCCGGGACCGACGACTTCGCCACCCTGATGAACGAAAAGGCCGCCTACATCCCCAAAGAGACCCGCAACTACCTGCGCAAAATCATTCTTCTCTCCATGATGGGAGAGAAGATCAAGAGTTCGCCGGAGAAGAAGGACATCAAGATCCGGGACATCATCCTGCCCGATAGCGAAGTCCTGGTCGATATCTATGGCGGGACGACCCTGGAGAAGCTGGCGAAGCTCCTCCGGATGAACGTGGGGCGTCTGGCACGGTTGAATCCCCAACTTTCCGGCGGAAAGATCGATGATGACCTGGGGATGACCCAGATCTTCATTCCCCGGGACCGGCTGCCGTACTATCGGGCGCTCTACCGTCCGCCTACCCTCGAAGAGATCTTCCGGGATCGGGGGTACAGCAAGCTCATCGCCCATATCGTCCGAAAGGGGGAGAATATCAAAGAGATCGCCCGGGCCTACCACAGCACGCCGCTGGACATCATCATCGCCAACCAGCTCCGGGATCTGAAGCTCCGGGCCAACAGCATCGTGATGGTACCGGTCACCCAGGAAGAATACGATCGTCGGGCCCGCTATTGACTCGGAAACAAAGCGTTTCGGGGGTAAGTGCTCTCAAAGGCGGCACATGGCACAATTGATATTAAAAAATTTGAGAAGCGGGTGATGGGACGAAGAGTCGCAGGAATATTTTTCGTGATGATGATCGGGGGAGTGAGCATGTTCACCGGCTGCTCCTCCAAGCACTACACCAGGCCGGGCCATACCAGCAAAGCGCGCTACAAGGCGACGATGCGCTCCTATACCGTCCGGGGCAAAACCTACCATCCCACCTACGTCAGGGTGGGGGATACCATGACGGGGATCGCCAGCTGGTACGGTCCCCATTTTCACGGTCACGAGACCAGCAACGGAGAACAGTATAATATGCATGCCATGACGGCGGCCCACAAGACCTGGCCCATGGATACGATGGTCCGGGTCCAAAACCTGGACAACGGTCGCAGCGCGGTGGTCCGGATCAACGATCGGGGGCCGTTCGTCAAGGGGAGGGTCATCGATTGCTCCTACGCCGCGGGCAAGAAGCTGGGGCTCGACAAGTCCGGGACGGCCCGGGTGAAGCTGACGGTCCTGGGCTTCGCGGGCAAGGTCTACGAACCCGGTCCCGTCAAAAAAGGGAAGCACATTCCCGCTCCCCAGGTGGAACTGAACGACTTCGGGGTTCAGGTCGGGGCCTTCCGGCGCTACGAAGGCGCGCTGAGCTACCAGCGAAAATACCAGGCGATGGTGGACCGTCCCGAACGGGTCATCATCCGCAAATTCACGGTGGACGGAGCGCCGCTTTATCGGGTCTGGGTCATGGGCTTCCGTTCCGCCGACGAAGCTCGGGATTTCATCGCGGAGCATGGGCTTTCCGGAGCCTTCCTGGTCCGAAAATAGTCCGAAGTACGAGAGGAGAGAGAGGATGAGTATCGAAAAAACGCGTACGACCAAGGAGACGGAGATCCGCCTGAAGCTGGATCTCTACGGCAGCGGCCAAAGCCGTATCGAGACGGGAGTGGGCTTCTTCGACCACATGCTCGACGCTCTGGCCCGTCACGCCCTGCTGGATCTGGAACTCAGCTGCCGGGGGGATCTCCATGTCGACGCCCACCATACGGTGGAGGATGTGGGGATCGTCCTGGGGCAGGCCCTGGGTGAGGCGATCTATCCCGTCAAGGGGCTGGAGCGCTTCGGCAACGGGGTCGTGGTGATGGACGAGGCGGCCGTCGCCTGCGACATCGATCTGAGCCGTCGGGCCTATCTGGTCTTCGAGTTGCCGGTGGAGGGCAAGGTGGGGGACTTCGATACGGAGCTGGCCGAGGAGTTTTTCCGGGCCCTGGTCTTCAACCTTCCCATGACCTGTCACCTGGTGGCCCAGCGGGGCCGCAATCGCCATCACCTCATCGAAGCCTCCTTCAAAGCCCTTGCCCTGGCCCTGCGCCGGGCCGTGACCCCCAACGAGCGTATCGGGATCCCCAGCACCAAGGGGGTGCTCTGAGATGGCCGTCGAACTGATCGTCCTGGATGTGGACGGCTGCCTGACCGACGGGCGCATCGTCTACAGCGCCGAAGGGGACGAACTCAAAGCCTTCGACGTCAAGGACGGTCTGGCCATCGCCAGCTGGATCCGCTTGGGCAAGCGGGCCGCCATCATCACCGGACGGCGCTCCAAGATCGTGGAACGTCGTGCCGGAGAGCTGGGGATCACCCATCTCTATCAGGGGGTTCGTTCCAAAGGGGAAAAGCTGGAGGCGCTTCTGGAAGAGCTCGGGCTCGACACGGAACAGGTGGCGGTGATCGGGGACGATCTCAACGACGGGCCGATGCTGCAACGGGCCGGCCGGAGCTATGCACCTGCCGATGCGGTCGAGAAAATCCGGGAACGGGTGGATAAGGTCCTGGAGGCTTCCGGCGGCCGGGGTGCGGTCCGGGAGATGATCGAGGATCTCCTGGAACGGGAGGGACGGATGGAGGAGTTTCTCGCACTATGGTCGGTCGGATAGAGTTGATCCTTGCGGGGGTGCTGGGGGTGGCGTTGCTGGTGGGATTGAACAATCAGCAGCGGATTCTCGCCGCCAAACGGGATCTTCCCAGGGATCGCAAAGAGGTGGAGCTCTTTCGGGCCCGGATCCGGGAAGTCAACGCCAGCGGGGTGATGAACGCTTTCCGCGCCGCCCACGCCAGCCTGATCCGGAAGACCTGGTACATGGAAGATTTTCATCTGAGCAATTCCGACATTCGTTCGCTCGATGCCCGAAAAGCCCGACGAAATGCCAAAGAGATCGCCCTGGAGGGGAACGTGCGTCTGCTACGGAGCGACGGGGCGCTCTACGAGGCCCGGAGGGTCCGATACGATCTCGTGCACAAAATTTTCCGCTCCGTCGGACCCTTCACCGCCCATCGGGGACCGGATTTTGCCCGGGGAATCGACTTTGTCTACGAAGTGATTCCACGGAGGACGCTGGCGAAAGAGATCTTCGCCCGCTATCGTCTGCGTCCGGGGGATCGGACTCCGCGGGCCAAGGAGTGAGTATCGCTTGCGCCACCAAGCGGTAATCTTTTCCCGGTATAATAGTCCCATTCATCATCAGGATCATGAGAATTTCGGGGCCGGTGCGCTCAAGAGGACGAGGAAAGAGGGATGAGACGTGTCGTGGCGATATGGATGGGAGCGATATTGGCGGTCTGGGCCGTGGAAAACCTGGAGGTGACGGCCGACAGGTTCGAACATCTCGACAAGGAGAAAAAGGCGATTTTCGAGGGTCATGCCCATGCCAGCCAGGGAAAAAGCCGGATCGATGCGCGGAAGTTCGTCGTCTATTTCGATGAAAAGGGGGAGACGAAGCGGTATGAGGCCCTGGGAGGCGTCCGCTTCGAAATCGTCAAGCCCGGCCGGCACATCGAGGGGCGCTGCGACCGTCTCGTCTACCGGGTCGCCGCCGATACCTACCGTCTGTCGGGTCATACCTATCTCAAAGACCTCCTCAATCACCGGACCATGAGCGGCAAAGAGATCTTCCTGGACAACAAACGGGGACTGACCACGGCCGTGAGCGGAAAGAAGGGACCGGTGAAATTTATCTTTCCCATGAAGGATGCCAAGGGTGGAACGTCCGATACGAAGAAAAGGAAACGGTGACGTGGAGAAGCGGGAGACACCCCGGCCGGTACGGGCGGAATTTCTCAAATCGGCCCAGGGAATCGGTGATGCCGTAGAGGAGAGCCTCAGCGAAGTGGTCTTTCTGGGCCGCTCCAACGTGGGCAAGAGTTCCACCATCAACCTGCTGACCCAGAGGAAAAACCTGGCCAAGAGTTCCGCCACGCCGGGGAAAACCCGCCTCATCAACTTCTTCGACGTGGGGTACAAGTGGGGGGAGCAGGATGTGACGGTACGCTTCGTGGACCTGCCCGGTTTCGGCTACGCGAAGGTTTCCAAGAGCATGAAAGAGATCTGGCAGAAGAACCTGGTGGAGTTCATCCGCAAGCGGGTCGCCATCCGTCTCTTCATCCACCTGCGGGACGCCCGCCATCCCCACGCCAGAATCGACGAAGAGGTGGAGCGCTATATCCGGGAGTTCCTCCGCCCGGATCAGCGCTATCTGACGGTCTTTACCAAGGCCGACAAGCTCAATCAGAAGGAGCGTGGAGCGCTCTTGCGGGATTTTCCCGGGGCGATTCTCATCTCCAATACCAAAAAGAGCGGCCAGGATCGAATCCATCGGGAGATCTTTCGGGCCCTTTTCGGAGCGGAATTTTGATCCGGTACCGCAAGGCGACCCTCCGGGACATTCCCGCCATGCAGACCCTGGTGGCCGAGCAGGTGAAGGAGGGGGTGATTCTGCCCCGGAGCGACGACGAGGTGGCGACCAACATCCGCAGCTACACCCTGGCGGAGGAGCAGGGGACCCTCGTAGGCTACGGCGCCCTGCATATCCACTCTCCCCGCCTGGCCGAGATCCGCAGTCTCATCGTGGCGCCGGAATTCCGGGGGCGTTCCGCGGGGAAGGGGATCGTGGAAGAGGCTCTGGCCGAAGCGGAACGGCTGGGAGTGGAAGAGGTGCTGGTTCTGACCTATCTGCCGGAGTTTTTCCGCAGGCTCGGCTTCCATGAGATCGCCAAAGAGAGCATTCCCGAGCACAAAATCTGGGCCGACTGCATCAAATGCATCCATTTTCCCAACTGCAACGAAGTCTCCCTGATCTATCCCGTGACCGCCAGGAGCTGAGGGTGAAACGGGTGCTGCGCTGGGCCGGATGGGCGGGAATCCTCCTCTTCATCCTTTTCTACCCGATGCTCATCTCCATCTACGTCACCCTGCCGCTCTTTATCGGCTATGCCGGCTACCTGATCCTCCGGGGGATCGAAGGGGAAGGGTGGCGCTATCTGCTCCTGCCGCTGCTCTATCTGCTCAATCTGGAGATCAACCTCTCTCTCCCGCTTTTCCTGAGCCTGGCGGCGGTCCTGGTCTACGATCTCTTCCTCTACCCTTCGGTGCTCTTTCTCAAGCGCTGTCCCCTCTGTGTGGCGGTGCTCTCGGTTTTCTTCATCGACCTGATCTATCTGGGGCTCCTGATGATCTATGATTTCATCTTCGCCTCGGGGAGCGTGGAGATCGATCTCCTGCTTCTCTACTCCCTGGCGATGGACATTCTGGCGGCGGTGATCCTGTGAGACTCAAACTGCTGCTCCTGATCTTCGCCGTCGTCTGGGGAGTCCTCATCGTCCGCCTCTACCATATCAGCATCAAATCCAATTTCTACTACGAAAAACTGGCCAAGGAGAACATCGAGCGCAAGAGCTATCTCAAGCCGGTCCGGGGGGAGATCGTTGACGCCAAAGGCAACTATCTGGCGGTCAACAAGATCGGGTTCTCCCTCTCCCTGGCGCCCCATCTGAGCATCAAAAAAGGGGAGCTGGCCCGGGTGATTTCGACGATCCGGGACTACTTTCCCGATATCAACGCCACCCTGATGCGCAAAGTCTATGCCCGCAAGAGCTCTCCTTACAATCACAAATTTATCAAAGTGATCGATTTTATCGATTACGATGGCATGCTGCGCGCTTATCCTAACTTGAGCGAAAATCCGTTGATCCGTATCGCTGCCGAGACAAAACGATACTATCCCTACGGATCCTATGCAGCCCATGTGGTTGGCTACATCGGGCGCTCGAATGCCAAAGAGAATGCCAAAGACAAAGTCGCCTCCATCGTCGGCCGCACGGGAAAGAGCGGTCTGGAGCGCTACTACAATACGCTACTTG
>CAZGGT010000260.1:0-1825 GCA_964525335.1 uncultured Nitratifractor sp.
TACAAAAAGCCCGACAAGAGCGACGGCCATCCCACCATCATCGGTGACGACGTCACCGTGGGGCACCGGGTGATGCTCCACGGCTGCACCATCGAAAACGCCTGCCTCATCGGCATGAGCGCCACGATCCTCGACGGGGCCGTCATCGGCACCGAGTCGATCGTCGGGGCGGGAGCCCTGGTGACCGGAGGCAAAGTCTTCCCGCCCCGCTCCCTGATCCTCGGCGCTCCGGCCAAGGCGGTCCGGCAGCTGAGCGACGAAGAGGTGGCGGAGCTCTACGCCTCGGCGAAGCGCTACGTGGGGTTCATGCGGAATTACCGGAAAACGATGTTATAATTGATCCTACGTAGGAGAAAGGAAGAGATGTGATGAGACGTGCGTTTACGATGATAGAATTGGTATTGGTGATCGTGGTGATCGGGATCCTGGCGGGATTGGCGATTCCGAAATTCGCCGCGACCCGGGACGACGCCATCGTCAGCAAGGCGAGGGCGACGGTGGGATCACTGCGTTCGGCGATCTCCATGGAGCGGCAAAAGAGGATTCTCCGGGGAGATTTCACCGATATCAACGGAAGCGCGGCGGCGGCATTGCTGGAGTACGGGCTGGGAAGCCGGTGGAGTGTAAGCGGAAACACGTTCACGTTTACGGCTCCCAATGGCAATACCTGTGTCTTCAAGGTCCAAAACAACAAGTTCGTCAAACAGAGCTGTGGCGTTCAGGGCATGTCGGATCTTTGAGGTGAATAGCCTCCTCCTCTCTTCATTCCACCGAAAACGAGGCATGCAGGCCGAACCCGAACGGAACGGATGAACTCTCCCCATTACTATCAGTTCGTTCTGTTGCGCTCTGCCGCGCCCATGCTCACCTATCATGCCGAGGAGTCCCTTCCCGTAGGAAGCGTGGCCGAAGTCTCCGTGCGGGGTGTTTTGCGGCGTGCGGTGGTTGTCGGAGAAGTGGAACGGCCCGACTTTCCGACGGAACCGGTCGCTTCTCCGTTGCCCTACCGATACGATGCGACGCAGATGGAGCTGGCCCGCTTCGTCGCCGACTACTATTTCGCCTCCGTCGGGGAAGCGTTGGGGTTGATGCTCCCCCACCCGACCGGGAAGCTTTCTCCCGTCGGGAGATTGGAGCCGGAGGGACTGCCGGAACTGAGTCCGGAGCAGCGGAGAGCCTACGAAGCGATGCGGGGGCGGGAGACGGCGCTGCTCTTCGGGGTGACGGGTTCGGGGAAGACCGAACTCTACATCCACCGGATGGCGGAGATGCTGGCCGAGGGGAAGGGGACGATCCTGCTCATGCCGGAGATCGCCCTGACTCCCCAGATGGAGAAGCGGCTCCAACGCTATTTCGGGGAGACGGTGGCCCTCTGGCATTCCCGCCTGCGCAAGAAGAAAAAGGAGGAGATCCTCGAAAGGATCCGGGCCGGAAAGATCCGGATCGTGGCGGGGGCCCGTTCGGCGCTTTTCGTCCCCCTGCGGGACCCGGGGCTCATTATCGTGGACGAGGAGCATGATGACAGCTACAAGGCGATGACCCGTCCCCGCTACCATGCCCGGGATCTGGCTCTCTACCTGGGGAAGAAACTGGGAGCCCAGGTTTGGCTCGCCAGCGCGACCCCCAGCCTGACGAGCTACGTCAAGTACCCGGTGGTCCGGCTCACAGAGCCCTACATCCGTACCGAAAAGCGGTACCGGTTCGTTCCCGGCGACACAATCAACCGGGAGATCCTGGCCGCCCTGGAAGAGAACTTCCGCCGGGGGGAGCAGAGCCTCGTCTTCGTGCCGACCCGGGCCAACTTCAAATACCTCTGGTGCGAATC
>CAZGGT010000261.1:0-2200 GCA_964525335.1 uncultured Nitratifractor sp.
GACCGCTGGCTGGAGAAGGTGGAGATCGGGACCCTCTTCAACAGGCGGGGGACCAAGTACCGGACGCTCGGGCTCAAGGAGCTGAACCTGGACGAAGCGGGGATGCGGGAGTGGCTCTGTAAAGAGAATCTCCTGATCAAGCGCCCCGTGATCGAGACGGAGGAGGGGGAGCTCGTCGTCGGGTTCGATCCGGAGCGTTACGAAGCGCTCTTCGGCACGGAAGCGTGATGGAGTCCCGAAAGGAAGGGCGCGGCTCTCGACGGGGCTTCGGGAGGAGGCGGGAGCGGCCCAGTATGGAGAAGCGGAGCCCTTCACGGGGCGGGGCATCTGCCGGAGGGCCTTTGGCGGAGTACGTGGCCGGTTTCCGCGAACTCCTGGAGCGGGAGCGCCGGGCGGAGATGGAGGCGGCCCGGCAGGAGATCCGCGCCCTGAGCGCCCGGGAGCGGGAGCGCCTGGGGCGGGCGGTGACGGAGCTGCGGGGGCGCGGCGCCGGGATGAAGTATGATCTCTGGTTGGTGCGTCTGGGGCGGGACCGCCCCGTGCGGACCGAGATCGGCGCGGGGGATGTGGTGCTGGTGAGCCGGGGCGATCCGCTGCGCAGCGACCTGACGGCGACGGTGATGCGGGTGGGGAGCCGCTACCTGGAGCTGGCCTTCGCCACCCGTCCTCCCGCCTGGGTGCGCCGGGACGGCGTGCGGGTGGACCTCTACGTCAACGACATCACCTTCAAGCGGATGCAGGCCAACCTCGACGCCCTCCCGGATCTGGAGGGGGAGCGGGCGCGGCTTCGGGACGTGGCCCTGGGGATGCGGCCCTCGGCGGGGCTTGGTCCCGTCGGGGAGGGGGCGGAGATTCCGGGCCTCAACGCCGTGCAGTCCCGGGCGGTGCGGGAGGCGGAGGCGGCCCGGGACCTCTACCTGATCCATGGCCCGCCGGGAACGGGCAAGACCACCACCCTGACGGCCCTCATCCTCCGGGAAGCGGCCCGGGGGCGGAAGATCCTGGCCGCCGCCGATTCCAACGTGGCGGTGGACAACCTCCTGCTCCGCCTGGCGGACTCCTCCTCTCTGAGGCTCCTGCGTGTCGGCCACCCCGCCCGGGTGGGGCAGGGGCTGGAGCGTTACACCCTGGCCGAGGCCCTGGAGGGCCACCCGGTGCAGGAGGAGCTTCGCAGGCTCCAGGGAGAGCTGGCTCCCCTGCTGGAGGAGCGGGACCGACACCTCAAGCCCACTCCCGGCCGGCTTCGGGGCATGAGCAGAAGTCGGGTGCGCACCCTGGCCGAGGAGGGGCGGGGAATGCGGGGAGTCTCCCCGGAGGATCTGCGCTCCATGGCCCGCTGGATCGCCCTCGATGAAGCGGTGCAGGAGCTCTACGACCGGATGCGGAGCCTGGAGGTGGAGGCGACGGGGGAGATCCTCGACGCCGCCGACGTGGTCTGCTGTACCAACGCCATGGTGGGGAGCGAAGCGCTGGAGGGGCGGAGCTTCGACCTGGCGGTCATCGACGAGGGGAGCCAGCAGATGGAACCCTCGACCCTCCTGCCGCTGCTGCGTGCGCCCCGGGCGGTCCTGGCGGGCGATCACCGGCAGCTGCCCCCCACGGTGCTCAGCGGGGAGCGCCGGCTGCTGCGCTCCCTTTTCGAGGGACTGATGGAGCGGGAGGATCTTCCCGCCCGGATGCTGGAGATCCAGTACCGTATGCACGAGCGGATCATGGAGTTTCCCAACCGCCTGATGTACGAGGGGAAACTCCGGGCCCATCCCGAAGTAGCCCGCCGGACGGTCCTGCCCGGGAGTCTGCGTTCCCACCCCGTCCTGAGCCCGGAACTTCCCGTCGTGTTCGCGGAGCTGGAGGGCGCAGAGCGGAAGGAGCGGCGCTCCCACTCCTACGAAAATCCCGCCGAAGCGGAGGCGGTGGCGGAGTGGGTGGGGGAGCTGACGGCGGCGGGAGTCCCGCCCCGGCAGATCGGGGTGATCACCCCCTACGCCGCCCAGGTGCGCCGGATCGCCCGGCTCCTGGAAGCGTCGGGGATCGAAGGAGTGGAGGTCAAGAGCGTCGACGGCTTCCAGGGACGGGAGAAGGAGGTGATCCTCCTCTCCTTCGTCCGCTGCAACCGGGAGGGAGAGCTGGGATTCGTCGCCGACCGCCGCCGGCTCAACGTCGCCATGACCCGGGCGAGGAGCAAACTCATTCTGACGGG
>CAZGGT010000262.1:0-5630 GCA_964525335.1 uncultured Nitratifractor sp.
AGGGGGTGACGGTGGTGGTCTCGCCCCTGCTGGCGCTGATGCACGATCAGGTGACGGCCCTGGAGCAGCTGGGGATCCCGGCGGCGATGCTGGGGTCGATGCAGAGCGCCGAAGAGTCGGCGGAGGTGCTGCGGCGGCTGCGGAGAGGGGAACTGAAGCTTCTCTATGTGGCCCCGGAGCGCTTTGGCAGCGACTTTTTCTCCCGGCTTCTTTTGGAACTCCCCCCGGCCCAGTTCGTTATCGACGAAGCTCACTGCGTCAGCCAGTGGGGGCATGAATTCCGGGAGGATTACCGTCGGCTGGGACTCCTGCGGGAGCGCTTTCCCTCCGTGCCCATCGCCGCCTTCACCGCGACCGCCACGGCGGAGGTGGAGCGGGACATTCTGGAGCAGCTGCGGCTTCGGGAGCCCCTGCGGGTCCGGGGGAGCCTCTACCGGCGCAACCTCACCGTCAATGCCCGGCACCGGATCGGAGACGGGCGCAAACAGCTCTTGGAGTTTCTCGCCGGGCACAAGGGGGAGTCGGGGATCGTCTATACCCTCTCCCGCAAACAGGCCGAATCCCTGGCGGCCTACCTCTCGGAGCGGGGGCTCCGGGCCGCCGCCTTTCACGCCGGGATGGAGCGGGAGGCGAAGCGGGAGGTCTACGACGCCTTCCTGAGCGACCGGATCGAGACCGTGGTGGCCACCGTCGCCTTCGGGATGGGGATCGACAAGAGCAACATCCGCTACGTGGTCCACATGAGCCTTCCTAGGACCATCGAGAGCTACTACCAGGAGATCGGCCGGGCGGGACGGGACGGTCTGGAGTCGGAGACGCTCCTGCTCTTCGGCGCCCAGGACCTGCTGATGCAGAAGGGCTTCATCGACGAGCTGCCCGAAGGGGAGTACAAACGCCACGCCTACGCCAAGCTCGACGCCCTCTGGCGCCTGGCGGGGGGAGAGCGGTGCCGACACCGGGCGATCGCCGCCTATTTCGGGGAGGAGCTGGAGGCCTGCGGCGATCGCTGCGACAACTGCCTGGCCGGGGATCGGGAGCAGGCGGAGATCACCCGGGAGGCGCGGATGTTCCTCTCGGCGGTCTACCGAAGCGGTCAGCGCTTCGGGGTGGGCTATCTCGTCGACCTGCTCCGGGGGAGCCGGGATCGGCGGATCCTGGAGCGGGGGCACGACCGGCTTTCGGTCCACGGAATCGGTGAAGAACGGGATCGGGCCACCTGGAGCGTGGTGGCGGACCGGCTCCTGGAGTTGGGAGCTGTGGAACTCAACGAATACAAGGGGCTGGCTCTCACTCCTGTGGGAGTGGAGATTCTCAAGGGAGAACGGAACGTGAAGATCCGCAAAGAGCGGCTGGAGGTCAAAAGCGCCGCGTCGAGACGAAAAGCCGTCGACGACGGAGAACCCTACGACCGGGAGCTCTTCGAGCGGCTCCGGGAGTTGCGCCAGGAGATCGCCTCGAAGCAGGGGGTGCCCCCCTACGTGGTCTTCTCCGACAAGACCCTGCGGGAGCTGAGCCGTCACCGCCCGGCCGATCGGGAGGCAATGCTGGCGATCCATGGAATCGGCACGGTGAAGTTCGAACGCTACGGCGAGGCATTCCTGGAGGCCATAGCCGACGTTTAAGTATTTTTTCGGAACCGTACCACACATGCGCTCATGCCCCCCAAACCAACTTTTGGCTATAATCGCCCCCACTACTCCACGAGCAGGAACGCACAGGTGATGACCCTCAAAGAAGCACTCGACAAGAGTCCCGGTGAACTGGCGGAGCTTCGGCAGGAGCTCAAAAAAAGGGCGGAGGAGAACGGGCTCAATGCCGTGATCGCCTTCGACGAAGCGGGGGAAGGGGTCCCGATCCTCCTCAAAGACAACATCCAGGTCAAAGGCTGGAGCGTCACGGGAGCATCCCGGATCCTCCAGGGCTACGTAGCCCCCTACGACGCCACCGTCGTCGAAAATCTCTACGCTGCCGGGATGGCTCCCTTCGGCCGGGCAAACATGGACGAATTCGCCATGGGATCCACCACCGAGAGCAGCTGCTACGGACCGACACTCAATCCCCACGACAGAAGCCGGGTTCCCGGAGGCTCCTCCGGAGGTTCCGCCGCCGCGGTGGCCGCAGGTGAGGCGATTGCCGCCCTGGGAAGCGATACCGGAGGATCCATTCGTCAGCCCGCGGCCTACTGCGGCGTCGTCGGCTTCAAGCCCACCTACGGACGGGTGAGCCGTTACGGCCTGGCGGCCTATGCCTCCAGCCTGGACCAGATCGGTCCCATCACCCAAAACGTCGAAGACGCGGCGATTCTCTACGACGCCATCAAGGGCCATGACCCCCGGGACTCCACCAGCGCCGAGTTCGAGAAAAACCCCATCTACGGAAGCATCGACCCCGACCGTAAGCTCACGATCGCCGTCATCGACAACTATGTCGCCGAAGCCTCTCCCGCCGTGCAGAAGGCCCATGAGGAGGCGGTTCGGGCCCTGGAAGCCGAGGGGCACACCCTCGTTCACAAAGAGCTCTCCAACACCAAATACGACATCGCCACCTACTACATCGTCGCCACCGCCGAGGCGGCCACCAACCTGGCCCGCTACGACGGGATACGTTACGGACGGCGCTGCGAGGACCCGAAGAACCTGGAAGATCTCTACTTCCGCACCCGCAGCGAGGGGTTCGGCGAGGAGGTGAAACGCCGGATCCTCCTGGGGAACTTCGTCCTCAGCTCCGGCTATTACGACGCTTACTACCTCAAAGCCCAGAAGGTGCGCCACCTGATCCGGGAGGAGTTCGCCCGCATCTTCGAGGAGGCGGACCTGATCCTCTCTCCCGTCGCCCCCTCCGTCGCCCCCGAGCTGGGTGCGCTGGCCGATCCCCTGGAGATGTACAAGAGCGACATGTACACCATCGCCGTCAATCTGGTGGGGTTGCCGGGCCTGAGCCTGCCGATCCTCAAAGATACCGAGAGCGGGATGCCCGTGGGGCTGCAGCTCATCGGAAAAGCGTTCGACGAATCGACCCTCTTCGACGGTGCCGCCTCCCTGGAGCGGGCGGTCAACTACAGCAAGTAAGCAAGGAGACCCCATGAGAATCAAAATGCGCGCCCTGACCTTCGAAGATGTTCTGCTGGTTCCCCAGCACTCTACCGTCCTTCCCAAGGAGGTCTCCCTCCAAAGCCGCCTCACCCGTCGGGTCGGCCTCAATATCCCCATCGTCTCCGCGGCGATGGATACCGTCACCGAGCACAAGGCGGCCATCGCCATGGCCCGCCTGGGCGGGATCGGAATCATCCACAAAAATATGGACACCGCCACCCAGGCTTTCGAAGTCAAAAAGGTCAAGAAGAGCGAGAGCGGGATCATCATCGATCCCATCTTCATCGGCCCCGACGCCACCGTGGCCGAGGCTGACGCCATGATGGCCGAATACCGCATCTCCGGCGTTCCCGTCGTGGACGAAAACCGCAGACTTCTGGGGATCATCACCAACCGGGACATGCGCTTCATCACCGACAAAAGCCTGCTGGTCAAGGAAGTGATGACCCCCATGCCCCTGGTCACGGCCAAGAAGGGTACCTCCCTCGACGAAGCGGCCAAAGTGCTCCAGGAGCACAAGATCGAAAAGCTCCCCATCGTCGACGACGAGGGGATTCTCCGGGGCCTCATCACCATCAAGGACATCGAGAAGCGGGAGCAGTACCCCAACGCCAACAAGGACGAATACGGCCGGCTGCGGGTGGGCGCCGCCATTGGAGTGGGGCAGATGGATCGGGCCCGGGCCCTGGTGGAGGCGGGAGTCGACGTGATCGTCCTCGATTCCGCCCACGGCCACAGCCAGGGGATCATCGACACGCTCAAAGCGATCAAGGCGGAGCTGGATGTGGACGTGGTCGCCGGGAACATCGCCACGGGCGAAGCGGCCGCGGATCTCATCGAGGCGGGAGCCGACGCGGTCAAAGTCGGTATCGGCCCCGGCTCCATCTGCACCACCCGGATCGTGGCGGGGGTCGGGGTGCCCCAGATCAGCGCCATCGACGAGGTGGCGAAGGTGGCCAATCCGATGGGGGTCCCCGTCATTGCCGACGGGGGGATCAAATATTCCGGAGACATCGCCAAGGCCCTGGCGGTAGGCGCCAGCAGCGTGATGCTGGGCTCCGCCCTGGCGGGGACCTACGAGGCTCCCGGGGAGATGATCATCTACAACGGCCGCCAGTTCAAAGAGTACCGGGGAATGGGCTCCATCGGCGCCATGACCAAGGGAAGCACCGACCGCTACTTCCAGGAAGGAACCGCCGCCGACAAGCTGGTCCCCGAGGGAATCGAGGGACGGGTCCCCTACCGGGGCAAGATCGCCGACGTGATCCACCAGATGACCGGAGGGCTCCGCTCCTCCATGGGCTACTGCGGCTCCAAGGATATCCCCACCTTCTGGGAGAAGGCGGAGTTTGTGGAGATCACCTCCGCCGGACTCAAAGAGTCCCACGTCCACGACGTCACCATCACCAAAGAGAGCCCCAACTACCACAGCTGATCCCCGGGGCCGATTTCCCGGGTCCTCCCTCTTTTTTCCCAATGTTTCCGATATCAAGTCCCGGCATACTATAATGGATGCAGTAGAGTGCCGTATCGTTTCGGCCGGATTTGCCATGAAGGTGAGAGGAGAGGGAAGATGAAAACAGCACGCGGAAAGATCGTCCGGGCTCTTTGCTGCCTGGTGCTGCTTGGTTCGATCATGGAAGCCGGGAGTGAAAACGACGGAAACCGAAACGTCTATTACGGCGAAGAAGCGGGGGCTTCGCTGGGGAGTGCAAGTGCCGACAATCTTTTCCTCGGCTATGGAAGTGGAGCGAAGGATGATCTGGGAATTAGAAACGTCTTCGTAGGGAACTACAGCGGGTATCAAAATACCGTCGGGGCATACAACACGTTTCTGGGTACTTTGAGTGGGATGCGCAACAACTCAGGGGCCTTCAATACCTTTATCGGTTATCAAAGCGGATCTTCCAATCGTTCCGGACGTGGAAATCTCTTTGCGGGTGATTTCAGTGGCCAGAGGAATGGAGAGGGCGAAGCAAATACGTTCATAGGCAGTCACAGCGGAATCGCCAATGAAACGGGGCAAAAGAACACGTTCCTGGGAGCCTGGACGGGGCAAGACGCGGCCCCGGAGATGGAGGGATCCCTGTTCCTCGGTTATATGGCGGGGTATGGGGCGACCCGCTCCAACACACTCTATATCGCCAACAACGAGACCTCTCCCCTGATCTACGGGGAATTCGATACCCCTTTGGTGCAAATCAACGGAAAATTGAAGGTCAAAGGAGGAGTCGAAACAAGCGGCCCGATCTCTTTGGCGTTTCGAAGAAAACGTTCCAAAAACCTTCTGAAGATGATGGATCTTCAGGTTGAAAACCTGAATTCCGATTTCCAATCCGATGTGGCGCTTGCATTGAGCAACAAAGGGGCCGGGTTTTCCTGGTGGCTGCAAACCCTCGAAACGAAACGGGGAGTCGCTCTGACGAAGCGGGGAAACGGAGCGTTCGAACTAAGACTCTACGATACCGATCCCGAGGATCCCGCCACCGTCGTACTCCGCCTTGCCAACGGAGCCTGGTGCGACGGAGTATGGCACGA